>JAJYKO010000490.1 GCA_021788565.1 Chloroflexota bacterium | reverse complement strand
CTACTTCTTCCAACCGCCCTATCCCACCGAGATCTTGCCCAGGGGCCGAAGTTATCGCAGCACTATCGACTTGATCCACTCCATGGGCGGGATAGTCGCGGTCCCTCATCCCACTGTCCTGTGGACTCCAAGCGGGGGCTACCGGCAAATCAAGTCGCTGCTCAGGGATGGCGTGGCCATCGAGGGCATAGAGGTGTGCAACGCCGCCATAGGAGCCCGCTTTAATGAGGACAAGATCCGGGACTTTAACCAGCGTGAGTTCCACCTGGCTGAGTTAGGCGGAAGCGACGCTCACCACTTGGTTCAGATCGGCTCGGGTTTCACGAACTTCAAGGGTCATTCCATCGCCGATCTGACGCGTGCCATCAGCCGCCACAGCACCGGGGCCCACTTCGGGGACGAGGGCTCGGTAACCGTCAAGGAGCACGCGCGCCAGGTGTTCAAGAGCTGGGTCGAGAAGCCGACCCGCGGCCTTCGCGCTACCTTCGCCGACTGGTAGCCGCTGCGCGAATTGCCACCAGCATTCCCCCTCCTCGTCACCCCAGCGTAACGTTCTGACCCAATCGCCGTTTCCACGTTAGGTGTCAAATCGAGGTGCGGCTGCCGCTACGGCGTCAGCCGTTTCGGCGGGAAGGGATCCTATGAAAGCGAGAACGACGGTACTGCTGGCCAGGACTGTGCTGGCCATGGCGGTGCTGACAGCCATAGTCGCGCTCCAGTGGCCGGTCGGGCATGCCCGACGGGTAGGTGCGGAGAAGGCCCCGGTCTTCACGGTAAGTCCGGTGACCGCGGCTCCGAACGCCAAAGTGATGCTACAAGGCAGTGGGTGGCCCGCGAATACTCAGTTCGGGGCTAGAATGTACGAGACCTCGAATCCGAACGGCCCCAGTGCCAGTATGGGGCTAGTCTTCCAGACCGACGCGGCGGGAAACTTCTCGGTCCAGGCCACGGTGCCGAACACTCTCTTCGGACAGGGCAGCCGCGGTAGCGTGATTGTGGTTCCGGGCAACTATACAGTCGACGTTTCCAACGGATCCGACTTCTCCGCCAGCGCGCCATTGACGGTGGGAGCCCCTACTCAAGGCGGGATGCTGTGGGGCCAGGTCGCCTTCGACAGCAACCTCGATCGTCGGTTGGATACCGGCGACGCGTCTGCGACCTGGATTGGCGTGACCATCACCGACCCCAACGGCGGCCAGCAACCGATCCAGGCGATTACCGACGCACGGGGGCACTACATTGTGTCGCCCATTGCCCCTGGCAGCTACAAAATTACGAGTACCGCGCAATTCCAGGGTGGCAACTGGACCGGCAGTACGACAGCCACAACTCAGAACGGTCAGGCGTTGGAGGCGGATGTCCTTCTGCGTCCCGCTCCGGTCAGCGTCGCGCCGGAGCGCTACTTCGCGCAGACGGGCTTCGCCGTCGATAACGACACCTTCTGGGATTACTTCAACAAGCGGGGAGGCATCCGCACCTTCGGCTACCCCGTCTCTCGAACCTTCCAGTTCCTCGGGTTCACCACCCAGTTCTTCCAGAGGGAGGTCATGCAGATAGGTCCCGACGGCAACGCGCGCACCATGAACCTTCTCGACCCAGGCCTGATGCCCTATACCCGCATCAACGGCAGCCAGTTCCCGGCCGTCGATCTATCGGTCAAGGCCGCGACGCCAACGGTGGGCTCCTCGGACTATGCCGATCGGGTAATCTCCTTCGTGCAGCAGCACGCACCGAACGACGCAGACGGCCAGCACGTCGGCTTCTTCGACGCCTTCACGGGCACAGTGAGGATGCAGGACGCCTTCCCCAATGGAGGCGGCGACCTCGGCCTGTTGCCCCTGCTGAACCTGGAGATCTGGGGAGTCCCCACCAGCAACCCGACGCCGGACCCCACCAACTCCAACTTCTTCTACCTGCGCTTCCAGAGGGGGATACTTCACTTCCAGGGTCTCGATGCCAACGGCAACCCGATCACGGAGGGTATCCTCCTGGGCGACTGGTTCAAGAGCCTGATCACCGGCAGAAATCTTCCCGCGGACCTGGAGCAGGAAGCGAAGGCCAGCAACTCGCCGTTTCTCAGACAGTACGACCCTTCGAAGCCAGGCTGGATGGCTGACCCTACGAAGCTACCTAACACCGACCTAACGTTTGCTTTCGAACCGCAGTAGGGCTTTGACCCGCTGCTCCTAGCAGGTGTCATCGCCGGCGCTTATTCTGTCATCCTGAGCGACAGCGAAGGATCTCTGCAACGACGTGGAGATGCTTCGCTGCGCTCAGCGTGACAGTCGTGTCATCTTCACCGTGACAGGGCAGCAGGGCCGCGCCAGTCGTGGTCTGACGCTCGGGAGCCTGGGTTGTCTCAACGACGGCGGGCGAACATCTCTTCCTCGATAGTCCAGGTGTGCCCGCCGTCGGTCGATTGCTCGCCCATCCACCGGAAGCTATCGTGTGTTATGTCGTTGAAGCTCCATCTCTCCAGTGGGTCCTCGTCCAGCCCCTCCAGCACGATCGCGTCGCCGACCGGCCTTCCCAGGAACCGCCGCACTCGGCCATTCAACGGATCCAGCCAGGTCGACCGCCACGCCCCGATGTGTGGATCGTAGAAGCGGACCGTCGTGCCGTGAAATCCTCGTATCGGGGCAGCATCGTCTGGGTCTGCCGGCACCCGCCAGACGTCCTGGACCGCACGCCCATCCAGTATCCAGCCGAAATGTAGTTCGCCTTCGACGACGACAGGGGAGCCCGAGCGATCGAGGCCGTGCCATTCGAGATCCCAGGCTCCGACGAATTGACCGAACAGCCGCGACGGTTCGGCCAGGGGTTCGTAGGCCGTCGACGCGTGCAGCGCATCGACAAGCGCATTCTTTTGAGTCATCTGAACCTCCTCCTTAGTCCAGTTTCTTGCCCTGGCGCCGGTGCCATTCTACCCAATCGGCAGGCATGGTTCAGCGTTGGGGTCGCAGTGCCGCTGAGGGCTCGGGAGGACGATGGGAGGGCGAAGCTCCTGCTGAGCCGCCAGTTTCCTACCGACGTGGCGGCTCGCCGGGAGGCTCGCCCTCCCCGACTGTAACCCCATCTGCCCTCCCTCCTGAACCATCCCCAATCGGCAGGCAATGTGGACCGTATCGTGCTTCGTTTTCAGTCATCCGGAATCCGTGGGACGCATTTCATCTGGGCTGCACGCGGTAACGCTTGCCACAACACGGAGCTACAAGCGGAGCACAAGGGAGCAAGATGATCCAATCCGTGAGGCTTCCCTGTGACGAGGCATCAATCCAGCACTCCCACGCGGCGGGCGGCTGCCCACGCGACACGGAGAAGTGGGTGCTCGCTGCCACCATCCTGGGATCGACGATGGCCTTTGTCGACGGGTCCGTGGTCAACGTCGCCCTCCCCGTGCTGCAGATCGACCTGAGGACCACGGTCTCCGACCTTCAATGGGTGGTGGAGGCCTATACGCTCTTCCTTGCTGCCCTCACCCTCGTGGGCGGGGCACTGGGAGATCGATATGGCCGGCGAGCCGTCTTCACCATCGGAGTAGTAGTCTTCGCCCTGGCATCAGCCGTGTGCGGCCTCGCCCCAGGCGCAAGTCAACTGATCATCGCACGAGCCGTCCAGGGCATAGGAGCGGCGCTGCTCGTACCGGGCAGCCTCGCCATCATCGGGGCGTCCTTCGGGAACGATCGACGCGGTCGCGCCATCGGAACGTGGTCGGGGCTTACCGCGATATCCACCGCGGTGGGGCCGGTACTCGGCGGCTGGCTGGTCGAGCACGTATCTTGGCGGGCGGTCTTCTTCATCAACCTCCCGTTAGCGATCGCTGTGGTGATCATAGCGGTCTGGCGAGTGCCCGAGAGCAGGGCTGGAAGCAATCAAGGCAGGTTGGACTGGCCCGGAGCTCTAGCCGTGACTCTTGGCCTCGGTACACTCGTCTTCGGGCTAATCCAGGCGGGAGCCCTCGGGCTGTCCCATCCAATCGTTCTTGCTGCTCTCGCAGTCGGGGTCATCTCGATGTGCGCCTTCCTGGTCGTAGAGGCACGGAGTCGCAGTCCGATGATGCCTCTCGACCCCTTCCAATCCCGAGTTTTCGACGGGGCGAACTTGCTGACGCTGATGCTGTACGCGGCCCTTGGTGGAGCGTTCTTCTTTGTTCCCCTCAATCTGATCCAGGTTCAGGGATACTCTCCAACGGCGGCAGGATCTGCCTTCCTACCCTTCATTGTGATCATGTCCGTCCTCGGGAGGTGGTCGGGCGGCCTGGTAGATCGATACGGAGCCAGGCTCCCGCTGGTCGTTGGGCCGACGATCGCCGCGGCTGGATTCGCTTTGCTCGCCCTGCCCGGGATTGGCGGAAGCTATTGGACGACTTTCTTCCCTGCCATGGTAACTCTCGGGCTGGGAATGGCGATCACGGTCGCCCCTCTCACCACGACGGTAATGAATGCGGTGGATGAGGATCATGTTGGGGTGGCCTCCGGCATCAACAACTCCGTGGCGCGTGTGGCCGGGCTCCTCGCCGTGGCGGTCTTCGGCATCGTAGTGCTCGTCACATTCGACGGCAGCCTCGATCAGAGGCTGGCATCGCTGCATCTGCCACCGCGCACGCAGGTCGCCGTCGACGCGCAACGCACACGATTGGCCAGTATTCAGGTACCTACTGACATCAGTCCAGGCACCCAATTCCGAATAAAACGTGCCGTTGCGGCGGCTTACGTGGACGGTTACCGGCTGGCGATGCTCGTCGCCGCGGGGTTGGCATTGGTCAGTGCGGGCAGCGCGGAACTGCTGATTGGCGGCAGGCGAGCGAAAACACCGGCACGATGATTGCGGCTCTAGAAGCCAATTGTGCCGGCATCCCGCGAGACTCGCTGTTGTCCGCAGATTTGAGGAAGCCCCGAGCATCCAGCGCCGTGATGCATGCACCTCGTCTTGGATGGCCGCGTGGCAGAGGGGCCGATTAGGGGGTGAGAAGTGGCTACGACCGAGCAGTACGACGCCATTGTGATCGGATCGGGTCAGGGCGGTACTCCGCTTTCGGCTGCCCTGGCGCGCGCTGGAAAGAAGACCGCCATCATCGAGCGAGAGCACGTGGGCGGCACCTGCGTCAACGAGGGATGCACGCCCACCAAGACCATGATCGCCAGCGGACGCGTCGCGTACCTCGCCCGCCGGTCTGAGGACTACGGCATCCACACCGGTCCAGTAACCGTGGACATGTTGCGGGTGCGGCAGCGAAAGCGAGACATCG
>JAJYKO010000489.1 GCA_021788565.1 Chloroflexota bacterium | reverse complement strand
TGGCCGGCATCTCGAGACGATAGTAGTAGTTGTTCGGGAAGACCAGAACCAGCGAGAGAGCGTGCGTAACAGCTAGAACGAGCGAAAGCCAGGCAAGCCTCGAGTGTTTTCTGGTCAGAAATCCGAGGGGGGCCAGTATCCACAGGGAGAGAACGGGCCAGAAAATCACTGGGTAGTCGGCATCCATGGAGCGCGGAAAACCCAGGACGTATATCGTCTTGTCGGCGATCTTCTTCGCCACCTGGTTCGGTACATCTACTACTGCCTCAGCAACGGAAACGAGCCTGGGGTCGTAAGTCTTGCTCAAGCTCACCCATGGCTCGCCCGGAAGCTTTCTCCCAGTGGGGACATTCCCCATATACAGATTGATACTCCCGGATGTGGGTAGCGGGGCCGGCGTTCCAGCGGCGATGAGGTTTCGTACTGGGATCGAAGCAGCGAGCAACACGACTGGTAACATGAGTACAGCCAAACGCATCGGCAAATCTCGTCTCGGCATTCCCCTGAGCAACAAGAACGCAACGAAGGGGACCGCTACCCAGGAAGTGGATCGGGCGAGACCGGCAATGCCGAGGATGGTGCCCACAAGCGCCATGCTGGTGAAGCTGGGAGCGGTCTTTAGCCTGGACACCACGAGCAGAAGCAACGCGAACATAACCAGGAGCAGGTTCTCGGACAAGAGTTTCTCAGCGAGTTGCATCCATTGCTCGACAATACCGGTTCCAAGGGCAACGAGCAGAAAGGCTACTGTTGGAATTAGCCCTTCGGGTATCGTCAAGAAGGCTACGAAGACCACAAGTCCGGCACCCAAGAGCTGCAACAGAATCAGACCCTGCACTGACTCCCCGACCACAAAGTGACCTATCGCCAACATATACGGATATAGCGGCTGATAATAGAAGAGCTGAGCTTTGCCTAGGGTCTGACCCATAAGCATCAGGGGAGAGTTGTTCTGGATGTCTCGGGCAAAGGTCTCATAAGTGAGCCAGTCGTCGCCACCCGAAAGCACGAGCAGAGAGTCGTGCTGGGAGAACCACGTGAGAAGATGGCCGGCCGAGCTCAGGAACAGGACCAGACTTACCAGCCCGACCGCAACTAATCTCTGTCTTGCGATCCGCGCAAGACGGCGCCGAATCGCCAATGCGACAACGCAGCACGATACGGCTATGACCAGTATATCCAACAGCCCCGCGATCCTGCCAAGCCAGCGATGAACGGTCATCAGAGGGCCCGCGGTTGGGTCCGAGTAAAGCTCCAAGCCAACTGGTTGTACCCGCAGTGCGGCCTTGTCTACTGCTGTGGGAGCCATGGCAATCTCAACCGGCGTCTCCTGAGCCACCGATATTTCGCGCACGTAGTCGATGATCGGCGGCCGAAGATCTGTAACTTCTGAGCCAACCGTGATCCGAATTGGGCTTGAACTGGATATCTTCAGAGCGCCCTCTCCGGCGACGAAGGTCTTCGCCACCAGTGTCACCGGCAGCTTGGTTCGGTCTGGGTCCCCCTCCCGCCAAGCGTAGAAGTTGAACCTACTATTGTCGTTGATTAGATGGGCCGGAACCTCTCCTGCCCCGAAGCTGAGGTTCGTGACGTGGGTCTGGCTGGCGGCGAAGCGGTCCTGGACGGCGATGGATTCGGTGAGAATCCAGCCCACTGGGACGCCCCATATGGAAACGATTGCCCTAAGTATTCCGATGGCCAACCAGATCAGTACCAGTGTTCTGGACAGACCCAGCCGTCTATTGAGTGCGAGTGCAGCCACCACAGCACCCAGCCAGCTACAGGTGACGGCGTTCGCAAAGACCGCGACCGAATCGGTGTGCCACGCGGCATTCCTGAGGCTCACGGCGAGACCGGTCAACGCCAACAAAGCGAGCGATGGGCGCACCCAGCCAGGGGTGCCAGCGAACGCGCTACCTTGGTCGTTGGACGTCCCTGAAAGCGGGGCTTTGGACGGCAATGAAGGACTAAGCGCTGTCATGGAATAACATCAACCAGTCAGTTGAGATTTGCTTCCGGGTTTGAGGAAGTCAGTTCCAGTCATAGCTGTTGCCCTACTCATTTCCAGTGGTGCAACGTGACGCCAGGGGATCGAGCGGAGCGAGCACTCCTTCACAGCAGGCTCAACAAGCTCGGTGGCATCAGTAGGAAGCGCGATAACCACCCCGTCCACTGCCATTCTATCCAGCACTGCTCCCAAACCGGATACTGCTCCGAGGATTTCTACGCCACAGATCTTGCGCTCCCGACCGACCTCTTCGACGTCCACGAACCCAACGGGTATGTACTCGCCGAAGATACCCTGTTGGATTGCCCTCAGGACGTTGGCGCCGCTTACCCTGGTTCCTACAACGAGCAGTCGTCCGAACTTTGCACCGGCCAAGGTCTGAATGGAGTGGGCCAACAACCGGAAGGACATCCGCGAGCCGATGACCAGCCAGGTGAAAAGCAGCCAGTCCACTACGAATACCGACCTGGAGAAGCCGGTGAACCGCCACACCACAAACACCCCGGCTCCGCAAAGGACGGTGCCCACTGTGCTGGCCTTCACGATGGTCACGGCCTCCGGAAGTCCCACATACCTCCAGTCGCGTCCATAGACGCCGCTCAGCAAGAAGGCGGCTAGCTTGAGCACTATTACGAAAGGAACCGATCTAGCGAACTGGGTCAGAAAGGGACCGGTGAGCGTGCCCTCAAACTTGAGCAGGTAGGACCCTAAGTAGGCTACGACGATGAGCACAAGATCCAGCAACACCTCGGCCAGGAGCACCCTATCGATCATCGCCTCGCTGCTCCCGACCAACGGCAACCCGCCAAAGCGGGTATGAACAGGCTCTTCTTCTCGATAAACCTTCACCTGAGCCAGATAGATCCCGAACAGCACCAGACCGACGATCAGCAGCGCCAGGACCGCCACCGACATCAGCACGTCCATGAAACGGGTGGCCACCGCAAAGGCGCCGAAGATAGCGCTGATCAAGTACAAGATCCACACGGTTTGTCTCTCGCTCAGCCCTAACGCTACGAGCCGGTGAGAAGTGTGGTCGCGGCCACCCTGGGAGACAGAACGGCCGTAGAGGGTGCGGACCGTGGAAACCAGTGTGGTGTCGAAGAGTGGCACGCCAAGCACCACTATGGGAACTACGAGGGTCAGCAAGACGTTCTGGGAGGCACCGTAGCCGTTACCGAGGATGGACAAGCCTCCAACGATGAACCCCAGGGAGAGGCTGCCGGCGTCGCCCATAAATATGCTCGCTGGCGAGGAGTTGTACAGCAGGAACCCGAGGGATGCACCAGCAACTGCTGCACCGGCGACGGCAACCTCCTGGCTCTGCTCCAAGACGCCGATGGTTGCCAACACAATGCCGGTGACACAGGCAACACCAGCGCTCAGGCCGTCCATGTTGTCCAACAGGTTGAAGGCGTTCGTGATCGCAACTATCCAGAAGATGGTCAGAGGTGTCGCGAGTATCCGGAGAGGAAGTCCTTCGAAGACGATACCGCCCGCTCCGAAGAGGGTAGCTATCACGATCTGTCCGACCAGCTTCTGGTGCGGCGAGAGCTTGACCAGGTCATCTACAAGGCCGAGGAGGAACATTCCGCTCAAGCCAGCGCCGAGGAACAGAATCCTGCTGCTGGAGCCCGAGACAAGCACCAGGGGAACGATGATCCCCAGATAGATGGCAACCCCGCCCAGAAGAGCCGTTGGACGCTGATGCCATCGGTCTGGTCGCGGCTGGGCGACGAAGCCGTACCGCCTGGCAAAGTGGCGTACGATTGCCGTGGTGGCCACCGAGATTATGAAAGCGGCGGTCGTGGCGATTGATGGCGCGACAAGCGTATCCCAGTCCGAAAGATCCACCATCTCTCCTAGAAGGTCGTTTCAGATCTGTGTGTTACGAGACTATCGGCGTGTGGACCTGATCCCCAAGTTTTTACACTTCTCCCACGAACGAGGCTGCTAACCATTTGGAGAGTCTTCATCATGCCGAGCAACAGGAATGGAACGACAGTTATCGCAAGCCTGGGATCAAACTCTGCCACAGACAAGAACAGAATCGCTCCGAAGACCCAGTCGGGGCTCAAGAGAAGCAGCACCCCCCCCAATGCTCCCGCCAGCACCAGGAGCGCCGGAATGAACACCTTCACGAAGTTCTCGAGAGATGTGAAGGCTAGCTGCGGCGGCACCGGCTTCCCTACAGCGCGGAAGATAGTCAGGGATGTAGTGCCGTAAGGTATAGCTGCGACTCCCCATAGCGTGCGCTTGGCCATCTCCTCAGGAGTATGAAGCCCGAACAGGTAGTAGCTCCAGCTTATATGCGGTCCCGCGTAACTATCCTTGGCTAACTCAGCTGAAGTTGGGAAGCCGGGTTGGTCTCGAAACTCCAGGTTGCGGAACCAGACGGCATGAATGTTGCTGAAGTACATGGGGTCCCCGTAACGCCACCAGTTGCCGACTACTAGAGGTGAGGTGATCACCAGTGCTGTGGCCACGGATATCGCCAACCATTGGGGTGAACATTTGCGTAACACCGTGGCAAGGACGAGCACAGGCAATGCAAGTAGCAGGGTATCCCATCGCAGAATGGCACTGAGACCGACGAGTATGCCAACGCCAATAGCTTTTCGGTAACTCCATTGCGCTGACACGAGAACAAGAGCAAGAAGGAGTACAAGAGCAGCCGAGGTCTCCTCTCTGAGACCGCGAGCTGATTGGTAGATCAGCCATGGACTCACCGCCAAACAAAGGGCAGCAACTCCAGCCCACAGGGTTCCAAAGAGCCTTCTCGCAACCATCTGGAAAGACGTTACCATCAGGACAAAGCCGGCTACCCCCACTAACTCGACGACGTCTTTGCTCGGACCTCCAAACACCCCTGCGAGGGCAATTAGTGCTGACCAAAGAGGTTCTCTTGAAGTGGTGGCCGCGCTCAGAGGGTTTATGGTTCTCGCGAGCTGTAAGAAGTACTGGGCATCCGAGTCGAGTGGCTGAGTGCGAACCGCCATCCACTGGAAGATGCCGGTTGTGACAGCGCAAAGAGCCGGGAGAAACGCAAGTATCCCAGCGGCTGTCCTACTGTCGCTTCTGGTTGCCAAACTACCCTCCGCTGGCCGCCGTGAGTTCGGAATAGATCTCTCTCACGTCCCTGACTAGGCGGCTGATTGAGTACTTGGGGTAGACCGCCTCGCGGCCGGCAACTCCCATCGCTGGCAGCTGCTGGGATGAGAGGATTCTGACAATGGCATCGGCCA
>JAJYKO010000488.1 GCA_021788565.1 Chloroflexota bacterium | reverse complement strand
CAAAACATGCGCCCAGGCACCACCTCTTTCTCCGCCAAGAGCCGCGTGACCCGCGATCAACTATGGGTGGCCGGGACAGCTCTGCAGGCCCTCACGCGCAACACGCACCTGATCCTGGACGGGGGCATGGGCGACCATCCTGCGGCGGGACCAGGCACTCTCCAGTACTTCAGAGAGGCCGCCGCGGGCTTCATCACCTCCACGGTGTGCGGCGGGCACTCCCTGGGCGGCACTCGCAAGTTCGTCGTGAGCAACGTGGTGAACTACGGAAGCCCGCTCGAATCCAGGTGGATGGGTGAGGTGTGCAAGTCGGCTTCGACCCTTGGCCGCGAGGAAGCGAACCGCATCGTCAAGGCGCTGCTCGAGAGGTATGAGGGCTCCGTCAAGAATGCGCCTCCCGGGGGCACCCTATGGGAGTTGTATGACCGCGACCGCCTCGAGCCACAGGAGGGCTACCTGGAGATCTACCAGGAAGCGAAGGACGAGTTGGCCGCACTGGGACTCAGCTGGAGGCGGTGGGACTAAATAAGGCCAAGGTGGACCCATCGTCATCCCCGCGAAAGCGGGGATCTATTGCCCACACCCGAAGCGTGGATTCCCGCCTGCGCGGGAATGACGGTTACGGCGCGGGAATGACGGTTAGCAGCACGCCCACATACTTCTGGAGGGAAGCCATGTAGATTCCACCCTGGCCTCAGCGTAGATGAAGGAATGGGGGGACTTCACTAGAATAGGGCGGCGGGTGTACACTGCGACCATCGCGGACCTGGTACTCATCGCCCGGCGGTGGGTTTTCGGGCCCTCGCGAGAACGGTATTCGCGTACTGCACCGCCGACGCTTCCCTTCCACCGCCTTCCCAGGGCATTTGCTGCCACGCAGAACGAGTTGAGCGTCGCGGGAGCCTCCACCTCGAGGAGAAAGGATGATTAACGGCCAAATTGCAGGCAAGTCTTCCCAGCTAGGGCTCCTGGCCCTCTACCGGTCGACAATCGGCATGAAAGTGGTCATGGCCGTGACCGGATTCATCATGTACGGCTTCGTCCTCCTGCACATGTGGGGCAACCTCAAGGTCTACGCGGGACGTGAGTACCTCAACCACTACTCGGAGTTCCTGCGCGAGATCGGCTCCCCCTTCTTCGGCTACGAGCAGGCCCTCTGGATCATCCGCGTGGTGCTGATAGTCGCGGTGATCCTGCACTTTTACTCGGCCCTAGTGGTCTGGCTGCGCGACCGAGCGAGCCGGCCGGTAGGTTACGCGGTGAAGAAAGACCTCGCGGCCAACTTCGCCTCGCGCACCATGATCTGGGGGGGGATCATCGTAGCGTTCTTCATTGTCTACCACCTGCTTGACCTGACCACCGGCACCTTGAATCCCAACTTCAAGGCAGGCGACCCTTACGACAACATGATCGCCAGTTTCCACGTGGTGCCCGTGGCGATCTTCTACATCCTGGCTGTGGCGGCGCTGGGCGTGCACCTCTTCCACGGCGTCTGGAGCATGTTCCAGACGATTGGCTGGAATGGGCCGAGAGCCGACAAGGTCTGGCGCGGACTGGCGCTGGTGACGGCGGTACTGTTCGTCGCGGGGAACGACTCGATCCCAATCTCGATCCTGGCCGGCCTGGTCAAATAGCGAGGAGCGCGAATGAGGAATATCGAACCTGAAAATCCACTTCAGCCCGCCTCCGGCCTCAACGGCGCTACCACTTTCTACGACGTAGCCCAGGAGACGCTGGACGGCAAGGTCCCCTCGGGACCTGCCGACCAGAAGTGGGACAAGTACCGCTTCGACGTGAAGCTGGTGAACCCGAGCAACAAGCGCAAGTACAAGATTCTGGTGGTGGGGTCCGGGCTCGCCGGCGCCTCCGCCGCCGCCACCCTGGCCGAACTCGGCTACGACGTCGAGTCCTTCTTCTACCAGGACAGTGCCCGGCGGGCCCACAGCATCGCCGCTCAGGGCGGAATCAACGCCTCCAAGAACTATCGCAACGACGGCGATAGCACTTTCCGCCTCTTCTACGACACGATAAAGGGCGGGGATTTCCGGGCACGGGAGGCCAACGTCTACCGGCTGGCCCAGATCAGCGTGAACATCATCGACCAGTGCGTCGCCCAGGGTGTGCCGTTCGCCCGCGAGTACAGCGGGCTGCTGGACACCCGCTCCTTCGGCGGCGCCCAGGTCTCGCGCACCTTCTACGCTCGGGGCCAGACGGGCCAGCAGCTCCAGCTGGGCGCCTACCAGGCGCTGTCCCGCCAGGCTGGCCTCGGCGCGGTGCGCATGTTCCCTCGTACGGAGATGCAGGACCTGGTGGTGATCGACGGTCGAGCCCGAGGCATCGTCACCCGCGACCTGATCACCGGTGAGATCTCGTCCCACGCGGGCGATGCCGTGGTGCTGGCGACCGGTGGATACACCAACGTGTTCTACCTCTCCACCAACGCCAAGGGCTGCAACGCCACCGCCATCTGGCGGGCCCACAAGCGCGGGGCCGCCTTCGCCAACCCGTGCTACACCCAGATTCACCCCACCTGCATCCCGCTCTCGGGCGACTATCAGTCCAAGCTGACGCTGATGAGCGAGTCGCTCCGCAACGACGGGCGAGTGTGGGTACCCACGCAGGCGGGCGACAGCCGCAAGCCCAGCGAGATTCCCGAGGGCGAGCGGGACTACTACCTCGAGCGCAAGTATCCCAGCTACGGCAACCTGGCCCCACGCGACATCGCCTCGCGCAGCGCCAAGGAGGTGTGCGACGCCGGCCGCGGCGTCGGGCCCGGCGGGTTCGGTGTGTACCTGGACTTCGCGGACGCCATCAAACGCCTCGGCCGAGGAGTCATCGAGGAGCGGTACGGCAACCTCTTCGAGATGTATGAGCGGATCACCGGAGAGAACGCCTACGAGCAGCCGATGCGCATCTACCCCGCTCCGCACTACGTGATGGGCGGCCTCTGGGTAGACTACGAGCTTATGAGCACCATCCCGGGCCTCTACGTACTGGGCGAGGCCAACTTCTCCGATCATGGTGCCAACCGCCTGGGTGCCAGCGCGCTCATGCAAGGGCTGGCCGACGGTTACTTCGTCCTGCCAAACACCATCAGCAACTACCTCTCCCAGACGAAGTTCCCCAACGTGGACCCTACCGACTCCGCGTTCCGCGAGGTCGAGCAGGAGGTGCAAGACAGAGTCAAGCATCTGCTCTCAATCAACGGCAAGCGCTCGCCTGACTCTTTCCACAAAGAGCTGGGTCGTCTGATGTGGGAGGAGGCCGGCATGGCGCGCAGCGACGCCAGCCTCCGCAAGGTTCTGGCCAGGATCCCGGAGATCCGAGAGGAGTTCTGGTCCAACGTGCGGATACTGGGCGAGGGCAACGAGTTGAATCAGTCGCTGGAGCACGCCGGCCGCGTGGCCGACTTCCTGGAGTTGGCCGAGTTGCTCTGCATCGACGCGCTCCACCGCACCGAGTCGTGTGGTGGCCACTTCCGGGTGGAGAGCCAGACTCCCGACGGCGAGGCGCAGCGGGACGACGAGCACTTTGCCTACGTGGGGGCATGGAAGTACCAGGGTGAGGGCAAGAAGCCGGTGCTCTACAAGGAGCCGCTGACCTTCGAAACGGTGCACCTGGCCACCCGGAGCTACAAGTAGGTGTTGGGGTCGCGAGTTGTTTGCGACTTGTAGGGGCCGCGTGACGCTGTGCTCGCTCGCGTCACGCCCTGCCGGCCCGCGGGCGGCCAGAGCCGGCCGCCCCTACGGGAATTGATGAGGACTCCAAGAATAGGTTGTAGACGATGAAACTGACTTTGAAAGTGTGGCGCCAGAAGAACGCAAAGGACAAGGGTCGCTTTGCCAACTATGAGATCAACGACGTCAGCACCCACATGTCCTTCCTGGAGATGCTGGACGTCGTCAACGAGGGACTGATCACGAAGGGCGAGGAACCTATTGCCTTCGACCACGACTGCCGCGAGGGCATCTGCGGAATGTGCAGCATGGTGATCAATGGCATCCCTCATGGGCCGCAGCCACAGACCACCGCCTGCCAGTGCCACATGCGCAACTTCAACGACGGCGACGAGATCACCATCGAGCCGTGGCGCGCACGAGCGTTCCCTGTGATCAAGGACCTGGTGGTCGATAGGAGCGCCTTCGACCGCATCATCGCGGCCGGGGGATTCATCTCTGCCGGCACAGGCAGCGCGCCTGATGGCAACGCCGTACCAGTGGCCAAGGAAGCCTCTGATCTGTCCATGGACGCGGCCGCGTGCATCGGGTGCGGCGCATGCGTCGCCGCCTGTCCCAACGCCTCGGCCATGCTGTTCGTCGCGGCCAAGGTGTCACACCTGGGACTCCTACCCCAGGGTCAGCCAGAGCGGCAGACTCGGGTTCGACGAATGGTAGCCGCGATGGACGCCGAGGGCTTCGGGGCTTGCTCCAACCACGGCGAGTGCTCGGCCGCGTGCCCCAAGGGCATCGACCTCAAGTTCATCGCGCGGATGAACCGCGACCTCGTCGGCGCGACCCTCGTGGGGTAGGGAAACCGAAACCCGCGCGCCCCGACCACAAAGCCCGCCGGGAAATCCGGCGGGCTGTTCATGCGCGGTTCGCTTTCAGAGACGCCGGAAGGCTGACTGTTGACCCGAGCAGGGGCGGTTCGGCGTTAGGGCTTGAAGCCTCTGCGGCCGAGGAACTGCGCTCGGCTGCCCAGCTCAGCCTCGATCTCAAGCAACCTGTTGCCGGTTGAATCGATCGCTCCCTCGCGCAAGTGCCCAGTGTTCAGGCCGACAGCGTAGTCGGCGATGTCAGCCCCCTCGCCTCGGCTGCTGCAGGGCATCACGCCGTAGCCGTGGCGATAGGCTAGGCGCACCATCTCGAATGCCTCGCTGATCGTACCGATCTGATTCACCTTGAGCAGCACGCAGTTGCCGGCTCCTAGCTCCGCGCCCTTCTGCACGCGTGCGGGATCGGTCGTGAACAGATCGTCTCCCACGATCTGGATCCCCAATTCCCTGGTCAGCAGAGCATGACCCTCGTAGTCGCCTTCTTCGAGCGGGTCCTCGATGATGACGAAGGGGAACTCCTTGACCATCGATCTGTAGAGCTCGATCAGCTCATCCTTCGATTTCTCCCCTTCCGAAAAGAGACCGACGTAAACGCCTCTGCTCCTGTCGAAGTAGGTAGTGGATCCGACGTCGACCTGGAACCCGACTCTGCCCTCGTAACCAGTCTTCGCGATCACTTCCGCTTTGATCTGCCATAGT
>JAJYKO010000487.1 GCA_021788565.1 Chloroflexota bacterium | reverse complement strand
CTGTCTCATCGCGAGCACCTCGACAGGCGGGATGCCCTACTCTACAACACTATCACTCATGTTGGTGAGCAGATCCATATACAGTGCCCGTCGACCAATAGACAGGATTTCTTCACAAGCGCTCAGCCTGACAGGCCCGCTAGCCCGCCTGTGTTATACGCTCGCCTGGGTCGGCACTCGGGGAGAATCGGGGGAAAACGAAGCCCCCGACCAGCGCTGTCGCCGGCCGGGGGCTAGATGGGCAATGTTGGACTTCCCCTACGCCTAACCGCGAGCGTGTGGTGGATCAATCCTGGGCAGGTCTCCTGGCTTGTAGTTCATCGCTTTCCCGCGCCTTCCCGCCTCTCGGCAGTGGCATCTCGCGGGGTCGCTCCCTACTCACAGTGGCGGGCCCGCACCGGCCTTGCACCGGCTTCCCTATTCTCCCCTTGCGGGGCACCCAGGACTATTCTGTTTCCATCGCGATTGTAGCTAGAGGTGCTAGGCGAGTCAAGAATTTCGCTTGAGACACAGTAACCTGGCTGCTACAGCTTCAAGACTGGATGACGGTCGTGGAGGAGCAACTCCTCCAGCGGCACGAAGTCGTGGCCGAACGCCTCAGCCACGGCCCTGTGGGTCACGCGCCCGTCGTACGTGTTCACCCCTTTGGCAAGGTCCGGCATCTCCCGCACGGCATCTCTAAAACCCAGCTTCGCCAGCTTTGTTGCATAGGGAAGCGTAGCGTTGGAAAGAGCGTAGGTAGAGGTTCTGGGCACAGCGCCCGGCATGTTGGGCACTGCGTAGTGGATCACGCCGTCCACAAGGTAGGTCGGATCGCTGTGGCTGGTGACGTGGGAGGTTTCGATGCAGCCCCCTTGATCCACCGCCACGTCGATCACCACGCTTCCGGGCTTCATCGAGGAGATCATATCGCTCGTAACGAGCTTAGGCGCCTTGGCCCCATGTATCAGGACAGAACCGATCACCACGTCTGCCACGGCAACCGCGTCCGCGATGTTGCGCGGGTTGGAGCTGAGGGTAGTGAGGCTGCCGTGAAGCACCTCCGCCAGGTAACGGAGTCGTGGCAGATCCCGATCGATAAGCACCACGTGAGCCCCCATGCCGAGGGCGATCTGAGCGGCATTGGTGCCGACCGTTCCGGCGCCTATGATGACCACGTCCGAGGGGCGCACCCCTGGAACGCCTCCTAGCAGTTTACCGCGGCCCCCATGGGGCTCCTCGAGATAGTGAGCTGCTACCTGAACGGCCATCCGTCCGGCTACCTCGCTCATCGGGATAAGCAGTGGCAGCGAGCGATCTGGTAGCTCCACGGTCTCGTAGGCTATACCGGTAACCCGCCGGTCCATCATTACTCTGGTCAGTTCTGGCGCCGCAGCCAGATGCAGGTAGGTGAAGAGCAGGAGTCCTTCCCTGAGCAGCGGATACTCGGAGGGCAGCGGCTCCTTTACCTTCATCACCATGTCAGCCTGTCGGTAGGCTTCCTCGTGGCTGGTAACCATGGTGGCTCCGGCCCGGACGTACTCCTCGTCCAGGAAGCCACTCCCCACACCGGCACCGGTCTCCACCAACACTTTGTGGCCGCTATGGGCGAGCAACTCCACTCCTCCTGGAGTGGCCGCCACGCGGTACTCGTTGTCCTTGATTTCCCTGGGTACCCCGACGATCATCGTCGATCCTCCAAATGCGGGTCGGGCGCCGGCATTCATCACCGCCGCTTCCGACAGCAATCCCCGGGTATCTCCATGCCCACGATTCTAATCCTGTGCAACCTTGTGAACAAGATCTTCACGGAATAGTGTGGATTCGTACGCATTAACTGCTCCCACGGCTTGGAGCCGCGGAATGGTTCAATTCCCGGGCCGGTTGGGACGGCAGGAGACTCAAGCGCCGCTAGTGTCGAGAACCATGCCAAAGCAGCATCACCACCAGGTAGCACTAGCTGGCCGTGCGGTTCAGCGCCCATGCCAGAGGGATGGTAGTGAGGAGGATAGTCGCCATGGCGACGAAAGCAGTGCCTATGCCTGCCGCATCGGCCAGGAGGCCGTAGAGGACAGGTGAGGCCGTACCTACCCCTAGAGTAAGGGTGTAGAAGAGGCCGTAGCCCCTTGCTCTTCGCTCGACGTGCACCACCTCCGCCACGGCGGAATAGATCGCCGAGGAGGTGCCGTTCAGGACGAAGCCGAAGACCGCCAGGACGGGAACGAGCAGCAGGGGATTCACCGGTACCACAGCCAGGATCGCCAGGGCGGTGATCCCCTCCGTGATAACGATCACTCCAACGTTACCGAAGCGGTCGGCAAGAAGGCCGCATCCGAGTTTGCCGGCAGCTCCGAAAGTGAAGACCAGAGTCAGCAGAAGGCTGATCTTCTCCGTATCGAGGCCTTTACCGGTCATCACGAACGGCAGGAACGTCAGGGCGGCGGAGCGGGTCGCGTCGTCGATGATCCCGATGGCAGAAATGAGGGCGAAGGAGAGCGGTTTTCTGATCCCCCAGCCAGACGTCCCTTTCCCATCCCCCACGGTGGCGCGAGGCATTCTGGTCACTGGGGCCAGCCTCCTGACCAGGACCGCGTAGCCTCCCGAGGCCGCGACGCCAAGCGCACCGAGGACCAATACCGCCCCTCGCCATCCGAAGACCAGCGCAACCGCCCCTGCCAGAGCGGGCAGCACCATTTTTCCCAGGTCTCCGGAGAAGTTGAGCGTGCTGATCGCCTTGCCTCGACCACTCTTCTCGTACAGCCTCGACACTACCGCCGAGCCAATGGGGTGCTGGGCATTGCCGCCCACAGAACCAACGGCCGTGATAGCCAGCAGCGACCAGAAGCCGGCCGCCGCAGCCATAGCTGCGAAACCAAACGAGAGCCACGTCATTCCAGCTCCCAACAGGGTGGTTTCGGCGATGTGATCCGCCACGTAGCTGACAGGAAGTTGGAGGAGGCTCGAGGCACCTCTGAGCACCGTCCTTAGAGAGCCAACGGCGGCGTAGTTGAGGTGAAGATCCAGGGCGATCAAGGGAAGGAGCGGATAAAAGGCCGCAACGAGGCCGTCGGTGATCAGATGAGTCGCGCTGCATGCCAGCAGAACCAGCCTGTTGCCGTGCTCAACGGCCAGGGAAGGATCTTCTTGGGAAGAGGCCCTTCGTATTTCAGCCGGCAACCGATTACTCCGGTAGGCGAAGGAATCTACGTTGGCGACGAAATGATAGCACGAGAATCCGGCGCCTCGGCACGACGCTTGCTTGACATTTCGTCACCATATGCCCATGTAGCTGCACGGGGGCTTTACATGGACAGAATTAGGGCGGTAGACTGCCACCAACGGCGACCGGTCCGCCCAACAGAAGGAAGTGGATCATGGCCGAGGGGATTGTAGCCAGAGGCAAGAAGACAGTCATACGCTGGTTCCAGCGGGAGGACGTCGAAAAGCGTCAGGCCTGGCCCCGCCATACAGACCCCCTGTACAGCCACAACGATCCGCGGCCGATGTCGACTCGGGAGCGGGATTTCTGGTTTCTGGAACGAAGCTCCAGCGCCACCTATAAGATGTTCGCCATCGACGATCTCCACGGCAACCTGGTGGGCTGGCTGACGCTGCGCAATATCAATCCACAGGCTAGCATAAGCGTGCTCGGCATCGCCCTGAACCCCGTCTGGATGGACCTGGGTTACGGTACCGATGCCCTCATGGCCTTCCTGGACTACTACTTCGGCGACATGGGTTTCAGGGAGATGAGGTTGGACGTCGCTGCCTTCAACCTCCGCGCTATGCGCTCCTACGAGAAGTGCGGATTCCGCTACATCGGCCAGCACTGGACAGAGCACCCCAGTTCCCTCTTCCCGCCTGTCTTCCGGGACTCCCGCTATAAGGACGTCGTCCGCCACTTTAGACGTAGCCTTCTGGGCATAGAGGTCCTCTACTACGACATGGCTATCGATCGGACTACGTTCTTGCGTCACAAAGCCGCCCTGGAAGCCGCCGAGCAGGAGCAGCCGCATGATGAGGGTGTGCCTACCCGCCGCACCGCCCACCTGTGAGATCCAGTGATGAGTATCGAGTAGCTGCAGGACCGGGCTCATCACTCATTATTCATAACTCATCACTTGTTACTCCGTCGAAAGGGCGTTGACGTTGCTCCACCATGGCAAGCAACTCGGCCACGGCTGACTTTGGTCTCTCCGCGTCTTCGGCCGAGTAGATCGTCTTGGCCTTTTCGTCGAACTCCTCTTCGTCCAGCACCAGTGACCGTCCGTCCGGATAGACGAAGACGTCCAACACCATGTCCACGAACGAGATCTCGTTGCCGAAGAAACGGGCTGGTTTGCAGATGTTGCAGTACCACCCTTTGAGAGAACCGTCGGAGCGAAATACCTGGAAGATGTTGAACCAACGGTCCTCGTAGTAGAACTCGTGATAGAGGTCGGTATTCTCCAGCTTCATGTAGCCCAGATCGCGCTGCGCCCCATTGAAGATGGCATCTATCACAGTCACTTTCTCTTCGCGCTCGACCAGCTTCCCAGACCAGCGCCAGGTCTCGCGGCCGTCGTAAGCCAGCTTGTGAACTACTATCGATACTTCTTCCACTCTCGTGTAAGCTCCTGTGTAAACTGCCTCAGAAAAGAGAGCCTACGCTCAGCCTCCAGCCTGCCGGGCTCGGTGTTCATACTCGCGACGATCTTCTCGCCCAGTTCCAGCCACTCCTCTTCGGAGTGGAGCACCAGGTCGGTGTCCGTGGGTTTACCCTGGAAGATGGGGTCGAAGGCGGGGCGCACGCAGAGGTTGTGGACCAGGTGAATCGCGCCGAGTTTGCTCAGCTTGTCGGCGTCCCACAGAATCGCTGCCTCCGCTTGCTCGATCCGGTAGTCCTTGTAGAGGCCCTCGTGAAGGCGAATTGCCTCGCAAACTGCGTCGACCTTCGAGCGGGGAAAGTCAGTCCTCAGAAGGATGCGACGCGCTTCCTCCGCCGCTGCATCCGCATCGCTCACCCCCGGTAGCTCCGGGGTGTGGCTCTTGACGATGTCGTGTAGCCAGACCGCGGCCGAGAGAACCTCTAGATCAGCCCCGAGTTCCCTCGCGAGCCAGTCGCACAGCCCAATGACTGCCCGCAGGTGTTCCCAGCGGTAGTTGAAGTACGGCACCTCGCCAGCCTGCTGACCCCATAGCTCCAACGACTCCTCGGTCGCGCGCTCGTGTGCAACCGCCTGTAGCTCTTCTCTCCAGGCCAAAATGGACCGCCTCCCCGGTTCCCGACGTTCTCTGCCCTCAGC
>JAJYKO010000486.1 GCA_021788565.1 Chloroflexota bacterium | reverse complement strand
GAACTCGGGCTCCACGGAGACGAAGCTGATACCCTCGTAGAAGATATCGCCGCCCCAGTTCCGCTGGCTCTGCTCGATCATACGAGCAGCCGTGTTGGCGAACTCCTGCTCCAGTCCGGAAAACTTAACAGCCTCGCGGACCACCTGAGATCCGGTCTTCCCAGCGAGAAGGCTGCTCAACTTGTTGGCGGTCTTGATCAACTCCTCTCTGTCCACAGCCTGCTCCAGTCGCAGCATGCGCTGCTGGAGCGATCCCGACTGCATAATCAACACCACCAGCACGAGGTCTTCCTCGACCGACACCAACTCTATCCTCTTGACCCTCTGCTCGCGCGAGCGGAGCTTCGTGACCAGGGCCGCCGTCCTGGACGCCTGGGCCATGATCGCCGCGGCGAGCGGCACCCACTCGTCGATCTCCGCCTCGACCTGGTGAAACTGGTGCCAGATAGTCTGGGTTTCCACCGGGCTCAGCCGGACCTCCGGCATCAAGTGCTCTATGTAGAATCGGTAGCCGAGGTCGGATGGCACGCGCCCGGCGGAGGTGTGGGGGTGGGTCAGCAGGCCCAGATCCTCGAGTTCCATCAACTCGTTGCGCACCGTGGCGGAGCTGAACTTCAGGCCAGGCTGCCCGGCGATCTTCTCAGACGGGATCGGAGTAGCGGTTTGGACATAGCTCTCCACAACCATCTTCAGGATCGCTCGCTGCCGCTCCGTCAGTTCCATGTCAAAGTCCCCCGGCACCCGACTCGGATGCCCCAGGCGTTAGCACTCTCACCGGTAGAGTGCTAATAACTTAGCACTTGAGCGGCACCCTGTCAAGCTCCGGGGATGGAAGGCAAAAGGGGGTTAGGCCATCATCAGGGTCATTTCGAGGGTGGCGGCCCAGAGGCCTACAGCCCGCCACTCGTGAAGTACTGCCTCGGGGATCCAGTTTCGTCTCCTCGTAACCCTGTCAGGCGCATCGAGGTTCCGCTCATCGACGATTCCGAAAGCTCCGATGGCGACAGGCCTGATCTCAGGTGCCTCCCTGCAGACCAGGCGCACATAGCGCTCTGCCTGAGACCGATTCATCTCCTCGGTGCCGTTGAAACAGGCGCCTGTAAAGAAGAAGGCAACCGGAACTCGACCGAGCGCTCCCCGATGTCGCCGTACGAACTCGACCACCTCCGGCAGTGGCCGGCGGGAGCGAACCGAACTCCCCACCACAATAGCGCGGTAGGGCTCAAGGTCCTCGACATCCAGCACCGGCAGGACATCTACGCGCTCTCTCACCGCGGACAACTCCCGGGCGACGACCTCGGCTGCCTTCCGTGCCGGATCGCGGTCACTTGCGAATGTCACCAGGACGGCTCCCCCCATAGCTCCTCCTCACCAGGTCGAATAGCCGCGGCAGGTTTAGTAGTTGAACAGGTCGGTAAGTTGGGACCGAACCCACCAGGCAAGGTCCTCGGCATCGATGGTAGCTCGAAGAACCGAGAGGCGGCGCACTCGCTCGGCTCGGGGCATCTCGAGAGCCGACCCCAACGCCGAAGCCGTCGCGTCCAGATCAGTAGGCTCAACGGAAAGGGCGCCCGACGCCAGTTGTCGGTACGCTCCGCAGCTTCTGGAGAGAACGAGCGCCATGTCGCGCTCGCTCACCACCGGTCCTTCCTTGGCCACCAGGTTCATGCCGTCGGCAATCGGGTTGACCAGAAGCACGTCGGCCAGCGCCATCCCTGCTATGGCCTGATGGCGATTGTCCTCGTAAAAGACCTCTATCGGCGGACGGCCTCCCTCGGCAAAACGAGCGTTCACTCGCTCCACCTCTGCCCATACTTCTCGGGCATAGCTCTGGTACTCCGGTATGGCTTCTCTGCTCGGGACGAGGAAGGCCAGAAATCGAACACGGCCGACGAGTTCAGGTCTCCGTTCAAGGAGCAGCCCGAAGGCCCTGAAACCAAGGGCGATGTTCTTGCTGGGGTCCATGCGGTCCACACGAACGATAGTCCGCTCACCCAGTAACGGTTTCAGATGCCGTTTGTGGGCGATGGTCTCTGGTAGAGCGGCCACGCGGCGTAGGTGCGCGGGATCGACCGAGATGGGGTAGGCCCTTGCCCTGGTCCGGTGACCGTCCAACCAGACCGTGTCCCGCGAGTAATCAACCCTGGCCCCGGGGACGAACAGCTCGCAGGAACGAAGGAAGTGGTTGACCGAGGCCTGGGTCTGGAAGCCCGCCACGTCGGATCCCAGCAGACCCACGTGCAGTTCCCTCCTGATGGATGGCAACAGCGAGTTCCATCGGTCTGGAGCCGGCCACGGAATGTGGGTGAAGTGCTGGATCAGAGCGTCAGGCCGCCTCCCTCGAAGAAGGGACGGCAGGAGGTACAGATGATAATCCTGCGTGAGGACGATGGGCCTAGCAACTCCGGCCGTCTCCCTCTGGAGCACTGCCGCGAAAGCGTGGTTGACGGGCCTGTAGCCCGTGATCCAACCGCTGTCCAGGCCAGCCAGACTGGATGGCTGGAGACGGTCATACATATCGTGCTGCAGAAACCACAGAACTGGATTGGCGAAGCGATGGTAGGACTGGCTCAGGGCAGCTTCCGACGCGGTCACATACTTTATTCGCGGCATCCCCGGGAGGGGTCTTCCCCGTGGACCGATCTCACCAACCAGCCGGTCTCCGCCGCCGGATGCAGCTGCTACCCACGTGAGCGGGACGTAATTCGCGACGCTGGCGAGAGCCGTCACGAGCCCGCCTGCAGAGGGCTGTGCATCGGGCTGCCCGTCACTCAGGATGTGATGCACCGGCGCGCGGTTGGCGGCGACGTAGAGGCGATATCCCTCGAGAGATCCCAGAAGGCTGGCTGCCCGTTCCCTGGTGAGCGGCGTCCTGGTGGGAGTGGACAAAGGAGCAGTGCTAAGCATCGATCCCGGCCTCCTTCCTGGCGGCAGTTGCGTCCGACGATAGAAGCGCACTAAAAAGACGCAGTTCGTCTTCGAGAAAGCGCGTTAGGAGGTGATTGCGCCGGACGTCCTCTCTTGCAGCCGCACCGAGCGCAGCCGCCGCGGACTCGTCCGACAGGAGCGAGATAATGGCGTCCGCAAATTCCTTCTCGTTTGTGGCCAGCAAACCGGTCACGCCTGCCTCGACCTGAAGAGGCAGCCCGCCCGACGCCCCGGCCACGATTGGACGGCCCTTCCACATGGCCTCCCACAGGGGAAGCGAGAAACCGGCGGGCACCGATGTCTGCACAACCACGCTCGCCACTCTCTGGGCCGCGTTGACCAGCTTCGATCCGGTCTCGCCGGTGACCGCGATGGTTCGGACGCCCGGGTCTTTGGAGGCGTACCTGGCCACCTCTTCGAATCTCGACCATGCTTCTGGTGTCGGTTCTACGCTCGGCTGGATCAGGACGAGCTGGATATCCGGCAGCGCCTCTCTTGCCCGCCTGACCGCATCAATCGCCGCTGCCGGTCCGAACGCCTCGGTGAAGGGTGCCACCTGCACCACTATTGGGTGGGCGCAGTCCACGCCCTGAAATGCCAGAAGTCGATTGGCCGAAGTTCGGGATAGGTCGGCATTCCGGATATTCGCTGGATCTATCACAGAGGGGATCACGGCGAGCATTCCGGCCTCCGCATCCGGGGGCCGGAATGCCGGGTGTGAGAAAACGCAGGCGTCGTAATGACTAAGGATCGGCCTCAGGCTCTCCCAGACATCCGATTGCGCCCTCCTCAGATCGAGGTGGCAGTGCCATACCCAGCGGCTGCCGCCGAGATCGTGTCCCTCCTCCACCAGGACCGGAAGTAGCGCCGTGGGTTGCGGCTCGTGGATAACTACGATGTCATAGGAACCCTCGAAGTAGGCGGAGTTCAGCCGGTTGTACAACAACCACCGCCAGATCGATTGCTCATCCCAATCCACGGATCGACCGCTCAATCCGTCGTACACCTTGCGCGCTGCTCGACTCAGTTCCACATCCCCGCCGACGAACTGCCATTCCGCATCCACACCGAGATCTCGAAGGAGCGGAACCACCGCCGGCAACAGCTCTGCCACGCCAGTCCCAAACGGGCTCACTGTGACGTTGAGGACGCGCAGCCCACGCAGTGGTCGAGCCAAGAGCTTGAGGCGATGAATCGCCTCTTCTCCAACGTGGCTTCTCTGATCGTTCAGGCTTCTACGGGGTATCTGTGCTGTCGCAAACACCTTTTTTCACTCCCCGTTGCGCTGCTTGGCGTTGCCAGGAGTCACAACCTCGCTGACCGTGGCAACAAGGTGAGTCAGCTGGCGAAGGAAGCTCACTGCCTCCGCAACCGTGGGCAGGACCAGGTCCGCTTCCAACTGAAGGTCATCGGGAGAAGCAGGTCCGAATACCCCGACGAGGAAAACCCGGCATCGGCCGCCCCTGGCCATTTTGCGCAGGGACCTGAACGCATCGAGATCCGTCATGTCATCGCCCAGGTACACGACGCCTCGGAGGCCGTGGTCTCTTACCAGCCGCTCTACGGCAGTGCCCTTGTTTACCGCCACTGGGGGCACGATATTGACGACCTTTCGGCCTTCTGAAACCTCGAACCCGTGGACGCGAGCAGCCCGTGCCGCTGCGGCTAGAATGACGCTTCGAGCCCGGGCTGGATCCGAGCAACGACGGTAATGGACTGCTCCGCTGATACCCTTATCCTCGACAATGACTCCAGGAATCGTCAGTTCGCGGCGCAGTTGCCGCAGGGCGGCTGTCACGAGCCCTTGCCATCCCTCCACCTCAGCCGCCAGATAAGTCCGCCCTGCTTGCGACCATTCTAGACCGTGGTTGCCCACGTACACGAGGTCACCGGACCTGACCATCCTTCGAAGTTGGCTAATCGATCTGCCGGACAGAAGAGCCACCAAAGCGAGGTGAGAATGAAGCTCTTCGAGGATGTCCACAACCGCGGGCTCGACCTCTGCGCTGTCAGGGTCTTCGACGATGCGACTGATGGTGCCATCCACGTCGGTTATCAGAGCGGCCGGTCCACGAGACAGGGCGTCCCGGGCTAGCTCTTCAGGGGTCTCCACTGCTCGCGTCGAACCGGCTTCCCATGTGTCTGCTTCCATGTGATTTCACGCACTCCCAGTTTCGTATGGTGCGCGAAGCGAGGCCATAGCAGGGTCGAACTTGTGCGCTCGGTGTGGGAACCAGGGGACGTGAGGCAGTGGCTACTCACTTCACGCCGCGGCATCTGCGAGCAGGCTGCACGATGCCGGGCAAAATGCGAAGAGGCCGGAGGACTAAGCCCCCGGCCCCAA
>JAJYKO010000485.1 GCA_021788565.1 Chloroflexota bacterium | reverse complement strand
GAACGCTCTTGCGACCGGCGGTGTTTCTGAAGGGCGACCAGAAGCACCGCGACGTCCGCTGGAGTGACGCCGCTTATTCGAGAAGCCATGCCGACTGTTGCCGGACGGAACCTGGCCAGTTTTTCCCTGGCTTCGCTACGAAGCCCGGCCACGAGGTCCAGTTCGAGCTCTTCTGGGATCGGCAACTGGTCCAGCTTCTTGGAGCGCTCTACGCTGGCAGCCTGCTTCCCGATGTACGCTTCGTACCGAACACGTACTTCGACTTCCTCGCGCAGCCCTTCGGCTGCTTCGGATCCGAGCAAAGCAACAACTCCGGAGTAGTTGGCCTGCGGGCGACAGAGAAGTGCAGAAGCCGGCATTGCCTTGGAAAGGGGATCCCAGCCCATCTGCGCGAGCCGCTCATTGATCTCGTTGGAAGGGAACACCCACGTCCTGGAGAGGCGTTCAGCCTCGCGCTCGATTCTTTGATACTTCTCCACTACGGCCTGATACTTCGCTTCGTCGATCAGTCCAAGCTGGTAGCCGATGCCCGTGAGTCGCTCGTCGGCGTTGTCCTGTCTTAACAGCAATCGGTGCTCAGCACGCGAGGTAAAGAGCCTGTAGGGCTCGGAGAAATCGCTGGTAACCAGGTCGTCCACCATGACTCCAAGATAGGCGACAGAACGGCCCAGCACGAGCGGCTTTTCGCCTCGGGATGCGAGGGCAGCATTGATCCCCGCCAGGAGACCCTGACCGGCGGCCTCCTCATAGCCGGAAGTCCCATTGATCTGGCCAGCCAGGTACATTCCCGCCACTAGCTTGGTCTCAAGCCACGCTGTGATCTGATGGGATGGCACGCTGTCGTACTCGATGGCGTACCCTACGCGCATCAATTCGGCGTGGGCCAGTGCCGGAATGCTACGGACCATCTCCACCTGTACATCCTCGGGCAGGCTGGTATTCGCGCCCTGAAGGTACACTTCCGCTGTGCCCCAGCCTTCTGGCTCCAGGAAAAGCTGGTGGCGATCCTTATGTGCGAAGCGCACCACTTTGTCCTCGATGGACGGGCAGTACCTGGGCCCGACCCCTTCGATGGTGCCGTTGAAAAGCGGCGCCCGGTCGAGGTTAGCCCGAATGGTCGCGTGGGTCCTCTCGTTGGTATAGACCAGGTAGCAGGGCATCTGAGGACGCCACGGAGTCGCTTCACCCAGGGGGTAGGCAGGGTGGGACGCTGGAAAGCCCTGACGGTCCACTTCCGGGTCGGGCCAGAAGCTGAAGTGAAGCGGCACGTCACTGCCAGAGACAAACTCCGTTTGCGAGAAGTCGATGGTGCGTGCGTCCACACGGGGTGGCGTACCTGTCTTCAGCCTGATAAGCTCGAACCCGAGGTCTCTCAGCCCGCCCGAGAGCACAACTGCCGCCGCTTCGCCTGAACGACCGCCGGTGTAGGCCATATCACCCACGATGACACGCCCAGCCAGGGACGTGCCGGTAGTGAGAACCACCGTTCGGCCAAAATAGCGGCGTCCCAGGCTGGTGATGACCCCGCGCACGCGGTAATGCTGCGACGGCAGATGCCTGGAGAGCGCTCCGTCCCTGTCGTGACTTTCGGGCCTGTCCAGTTCCTGGACTCGTTCGACCAGAAGTTGGTCCACAGTAGCCTGCTTTAGGTCCAGCCCAGGTTGCTGCTCCAGCGCCAGCTTCATCCGGAGGCGATAGGCGGCCTTGTCGGCCTGCGCGCGGAGAGCCTGTACCGCCGGTCCCTTTCCCGTGTTCAGAGTGCGGATGTGGATGAAGGTGTCGTCGATGGCCCTGGCCATCTCCCCACCGAGGGCGTCTATCTCCCGCACCAGATGCCCCTTGGCTGGGCCACCGATCGACGGGTTGCACGGCATCAGGCCGATGGTATCGAGGTTCATGGTCAAGACGAGGGTGCGCCGTCCCATGCGAGCCGCCGCGAGCGCAGCCTCGCACCCGGCGTGCCCGGCCCCAACCACGACGACATCGTAATAGTCTCGGGGATTCTCACTGTAGTCCATACCCTGAAAGTCTACCAGAAGGCGAGTTCGAGCGCTGCGGCGCGACGGAGGTCAGAGAATGAAGGCAGAATGGAGCTAATCCGCCGTTGGATGGACGGCGGTGTAGCCTAACATGGCGAAGCCTGTGAGACCTACGAGAACCGTCGGCCACACAAATCCGGCGCCAAGCATCCCAAAGAAACTGGAGACCCACGGTGTCAAGAATCCAGCGGCAATCAGCCAGCGTCCCCGACCGCTGGATAGGCTCGTCCAACAGATGGCGAGCGGAAGCGACCATAGTGACAGGTCGTAAAGCAGGGTATGGCTGCTGACGAGAAGCGTGGTCACAACGGCGAGGGCAACCGCAGTCCGATCCCCGTTGTCCGTGTTCCTTCGCAGCAGGAACATCCACCAGCAGCATAGGGCTAGCGTTGCCACAGCCATCATCACATACAACGGCCGGCTCCCCGCCTCTCCTGCGATACCGTACGCAAGGCCGGAAAGCGTGTGGCTGCCGATGGCCTGGAACCCCACGCTGTTAGCAGTCCCAGACCTGATTAAAGCCTGCACGTAGCCCACCATCCCGCCCGTACCGACGAGCAGGAGCGAGATCATGTAAAGTCCCGCGGCGGCCGCCACGAAGTATCCCACAGAGCGCCAACGCCGATACCACAAGAGAGTAACGATCCAGACCGGCAACAGTTGAGGTTTTATCAGCAGCAGGGTGGATCCCAGACCACCACGCCTGTCGTCGCGGTTCATGAAGCCGATTGCGGCTATGCCCATACCCAGTAGCAGCAAGAAGGCGGTCTGGCCCAGATAAAGGGTTCTTCCTGCCGGCAAAGAGGCACCCACCAGCAGAGTGAACGTGAGTCTATCAGAGGTAGGAACGAAGGCTCGAGCCAGCAGCCAGACGGATACGACGATCAGCATCAGGTTGAACAGGCCCCACAGTAGATACGCCCATCCTGGCGATACGAAGGTCAGAGGCAACACCAGCAGCAGGAAAAAGGGCGGATACAGATAAAGGAACTGTCTGTGGCAAGCCCAACGATGCCTGAGCGGCCGCGATCGTTGGAAGATCGTAAATTCGTGAGCCAAGTCCTTCACGCACCAAGAGAGCCGTGGACCAGAAAGCTGCGAAGTCATCTGTTCCGAATGGCTGATCGGTGAAGCGCGGCACGGCAAACCAGAGCCAGAAACCGACCTGCGCCACGATGGAGCCGATCAGCAGCGCATTCAGGTGCCCACGCGTTGGTCTAGTCCTGGTCGTCAAGAGACTGATCTCCGAAGTCACAGCCATACTCCTAACCGATCACGCCAGTGGCCCTCAAGAAAATGGCCCCAGGCAGGTACATCGCGAGAGAAATCAGGCAAAGCCACCTCAAAACTCTGGTCGAGACTGACGTAGCGCCAACCGCGGCGGCAACCAACAGCGGCACAGCGATATCGAGACTGTATCTGGGACCAAACTGCACAACGCCCGGCCCCATCACGAGAAGAGCAGGCGCGAAGCCAAGAACGCAGGATGCAGCCAGGGCCCAACCGTTGGATCTCCATTGGCGCAATACTCCGATTACGGAGAGAAAGAGAGCAGGGCTCAACAGGAAAAGGCTCCCCCCATAGAAGAAACTCAAGTCGACGCTACCCCTGAGCAGCCTCCAGTACGGGAAGTATAGAAAGTCGTAGTACAGATTGCTGGGAAGGTAATGAAGGCTGAACACTCCATACTTGTCGTAGTTATCACGAAAGACCGGGTTCATCTGGTGGTAGGCAAGCCCAGTCTCCATCGGATTGCCAAAGCGCAGATAGTTGTACACCGCAAGAAGTGCGGCCGCCGCGGCAACGGGCGCGACAACTCCGAGGAATATCCGAGCCAGTGAATACCGATCGGCGCGGTCCCGCGAGATGATCAGGTACCACACGATCCATCCGCCGGCGAGAACCATGCTGTCCCTGGTGAGGAGAACGCAGCCTATCAAGGTTCCAGATACCAGGGGAGACCAGGACCTGGGAAGGCGGAGTGCCACGATGTAGGCTCCGCAGAGGAGGCTGAACCCGATGACCTGGGAAGTGAACCACACCGAGGGATTCGTCGCCAGTGTTACGTGCACCGTTCCGAAGGCGAAGAACAGAGTGAGCCAGGCACGCTTTGCCGGAGAAAGTCTAGCTATGCCCTTCTCGTCGAGTGCGGCCAGAAGAGTAGAAACCAACCAGACGTTAAGCCCTGATGAGATCAAACTCAAAGGCGCGTCGCTAATCCCTGTGCCGAGGGCAGCTACCAACGGCATAAACAACAGCGCAGGGAAAGGGGGCCAGTACAGATAGTAGTGCCCCTTGTACAAACTCAAATCGAGGTGGATTGGAGGTAGCGAGATGAGGTCAAGGTGTCCGTGTAGGAAAGCGTCGGCCAAGTATACGAAGTACGCCACCCGCGACTGACCCAGGCCGACTGGCCCAAATGCGCCCGCGACTAGAGTGTAAACACCAGTTGCTATCAGCGCGCTCGCCATGGGCGACGTCCACACCGCGAGCGCGAGCTGTTCGAACCTCGGCTGGGAAGGCCACACAACTATCCACGACTTACGCATGACGTCCTACCCAACGAATGAGCCTGTGTAGTACATAGCGCTCCAGAAAGCCAATCCGCTCAACCAGAGGAACACGACAGTCAGGTGTACCCACCTGCGCTGGCCCCACAGGGCGAGTACTACGAAACATGGGAACAGCAACAACATATACCGCGAGAAACTCATCAGTGGAAAGCGCTCGGAGAACCTGGACAGCGGAAGCAGGACGAACAGCACCGCGTAGATTGAGTATCCTGGCCGCAGTTTCACTAAGGCCACTCCTGCCAGTAACAGGAACAGCAGGGCCAGCACGAAGTCCGACATGTCGATCGGGTAAGCCATGCCTTGAAGAATTCGCTGCCCTGAATACAGGAGGGGAATCCCTGGTATTGTCAGCCACTGTTGTACCATAGGGCCGACGGTCGCCGGAACCCCAGGTGTACGCCATGGCGTGTTGACCACACCCGCGAATGTTGCCGCGCCAAGCAGCGGGGCGATAGTGATGCCGGCCACTCGCACGAGATCCTGTCTGGTCATGGTGGTGAGTATTCGGAGGTTCAAGGCTCCTCGCTGCGCCAGGTATTGCACCGACAGTGCGATGCCGAACGCCATTCCCTGTGGCCTGGTGAGCCCGACAAGATAGGCGGCTGCCAGTGCCAGGAGCAAATGCTCTCGGGTGATAAGGAAGAAGGCCAGCACAATGAGAGCCAGTG
>JAJYKO010000484.1 GCA_021788565.1 Chloroflexota bacterium | reverse complement strand
TTCAGCGGGCTTTCGCCAGACGGCCGCCTGGTGGAGATATCCGAGCTGGCGGGCCACCCCTGGATGCTCGGCACCCAGTTCCACCCGGAATTCAAGTCCAGGCCGAACAGGCCCCACCCTCTCTTCTCGGCTTTCATCCGCGCCTGCAAGGTTAGCCTCCGGGAGGGCGACCAGCGCCCGCTCCCGCTGGAGAAAATGACCATATAAGGGGTATAGACAGTGAAGCTTTTCATCGATACCGCTGACATCAAGGAGATCGAGCAAGCCGTCGACTGGGGAATCATCAGCGGCGCGACCACGAACCCCAGCCTGGTATCGACCCAGGGCAAGGTGGACTTCAAGGCTCACATTCAGAGGATCTGCGAGCTGGTGCAGGGTCCCGTTAGCGCCGAAGTTATCAGCCTTGACGCGGAGAACATGCTGAAAGAGGCCAGGGAGATCGCCGCCTGGTCGCCCCACGTGGTCATCAAGGTTCCCATGACGTCCGAGGGAATGAAGGCCGCCAAGGCGCTTTCCCGCGAGGGCATCAAGACCAACGTCACCCTGGTGTTCTCGCCGAATCAGGCACTGCTGGCAGCTAATGCCGGTGCCACTTACGTCAGCCCCTTCGTCGGACGGCTGGACGATGCCGGGCACGATGGGATGGCAGTTGTGGCCGAAATTGTGCAAATATTCCGACAGTATAACTATTCGACCCAGGTGCTGGCCGCCAGTATCAGGCATCCGCTCCACTGCGTCGAGGCCGCTAAGATCGGGGCCGACGTGGCGACCGTGCCATACAAGGTGCTGAAGCAGATGTTCCAGCATCCGCTGACCGATGCGGGAATCGCCAGGTTCCTCGCGGACTGGAAGAAAGTGACCGGGTAGCCGCCAACCATTAGCTATTAGCGATTAGAAACTAGGTAAGAGGCAACAGCAGCTGGCTAACGGCGAGTCGCTAATAGCTAATAGCTAATCGCTAATCGCTAATCGCTGGAGGGAAGGATGGCTGAGAGCATTGGACGCAATCTTGGTTTCGACCTGGTGCGGGTGACCGAGTCTGCTGCCCTGGCTTCAGCTCGCTGGCAGGGGCGTGGGGACAAGAACGCGATCGACCACGCAGCTGTGGAGGCGATGCGCTACGTCCTGCAGTACGTGCCCATGGACGGCATCGTCGTAATCGGAGAAGGTGAAAAGGACGAGGCCCCGATGCTCTACATCGGCGAGCAGATCGGGACCGGAGACTCCCCCAAAGTGGATGTGGCGGTTGACCCTGTGGACGGCACAACCCTGCTCTCCAAAGGCCTCAACAACGCCATCTCCGTGGTGGCGCTTTCATCCCGCGGCAGCATGTTCAACGCCCCCGGCATCGTGTATATGGACAAGATAGCCGTGGGTCCGAGCGCTAGGGGCTGCGTCCACCTCGATGCACCAGTGAAGGAGAACCTCCACGCGGTTGCGAGGTGCAAGAGGCTGCCGATCTCGGAGATCACAGTGGTGATTCTGGATCGACCGCGCCACGAGGATCTTATCCGACAGGTGCGCGAGGTAGGCGCCAGGATCAAGCTGATCGAAGCCGGCGACATAGCTGGTGCCATGATGACGGCCCTGGACGGGACCGGCGTCGACATCCTGATGGGCGTCGGGGGCTCACCGGAAGCGGTGATCACTGCCTGCGCGCTGAAATGCCTAGGAGGCGAGATCCAGTGCCGGCTTTATCCACGTAACGAAGAGGAGAAGCACAAGGCAACAGCGGCAGGCTTCGACGTGAACAAGATACTGACCATCGACGACTTGGTCAGCGACGACGATGTGTTCCTGTCCCTCACAGGAATCACGAGCGGTGAGCTGGTACGGGGAGTGCGGTATACGAGGCGAGGGGCGGACACGGAATCGCTCATGATGCGTTCGCGCTCCGGGACTATCCGCCGTATCGAAGCGAGTCACAACTTCGACAAGCTGACCAGGATTACCAGCGTCCCGTATTGATCCGTTCCGCATCGTTCGCCGCCGATCGAGGTGTCTCGGGGCTGTGCCTTCCGACGTGAGGAAGTCTTGACAATGTTCATGATGCGGTGTTATTCTTCAGGGTGGATAGTCGGAGATGCCGGTTCCTTTGTCCTGGCATCGCAAGCCGGCGGGTACACCCCGTTTTTCAACCCTCGAACGTGGGCGAAGGTCGTTAAGTCTCCTGGGAACCAAGCTGCCCCGCAGTGCGCTGTTCTCCCAAATGGGCTGCTGAGTTGCGCCAGTCACGACGGCCAGGTGACGTTCTCGCACGGCATTTGCCGTGCATAAGCCGGGAGTGTCCTAATCGGAGTGTATTGTGAACATAGCTGAATTGGAAACCAAGACCAGAGACGAGCTTCAGGAGATGGCCAAGGAGCTGGGCATCGCAGGTGTCAGCACCTTGCGCAAGCAGGACCTGATCTTCCGGTTGCTCCAGGCCCAAACGGAGCAGCAGGGCAACCTGTTCCGTGGGGGCGTCCTGGAGATCGTCGAGGATGGGTTTGGCTTCCTGAGGCAGGAGAGGTATCTCCCCGGGAGCAACGATGTCTACGTGTCCCAGTCGCAGATCCGCAGGTTCGGGCTGCGCACGGGGGACATGATTACCGGCCAGGTCCGGCCTCCCAAGGATAGCGAGAAGTATTACGGCCTGCTGCGGGTCGAGGCGGTCAATGGGCTGGACCCCGAGGTGGCCAAGCGACGGCCTCACTTCGACACGCTCACCGCGATCTTTCCGCTGGAGCGGCTAAACCTGGAGACCGTCCCCAACAACCTGACCCAGAGGTTGATCAACCTGGTCGCCCCAATCGGGCGCGGGCAACGCGGTCTGATCGTCTCCCCGCCCAAGGCCGGAAAGACGACCATCCTGAAGCACATCGCCAACGGTATCACCACCAACTACACCGACGTCCACCTCATGGTCTGCCTCATCGGTGAGCGCCCCGAAGAGGTGACCGACATGAAGCGGTCGGTCAAGGCGGAGGTCATATCCTCCACCTTCGACGAACCGGTGGAGGACCACACCACCGTGGCGGAGATGGCCCTGAACCGAGCCAAGCGACTGGTGGAAGGCGGGCGAGACGTCGTTATCCTGTTGGACAGTATCACCAGGCTGGCTAGGGCCTACAACCTGGCCATGCCGCCCAGCGGCCGCACCCTTTCCGGTGGCATCGATCCGATCGCCCTCTATCCGCCGAAGCGCTTCTTTGGCGCGGCCAGGAATATCGAGGAGGGTGGGAGCCTGACGGTCATAGCCACCTGCCTGGTGGACACGGGCAGCCGAATGGACGACGTCATCTATGAGGAGTTCAAGGGCACCGGCAACATGGAGCTACACCTGGACAGGAAGATCGCCGAGCGAAGGACCTTCCCCGCCATCGACGTCGCCAGATCTGGCACCCGTCGCGAGGAACTGCTGCTGGACGAGGCAACGCTCAAGCAGGTGTGGACCATGCGAAGGATGTTGACGGCCATCGGCACCACCGAGGGGCTGGAACTCGTGTTGGCGCGCATGGGCAAGACCGCCAACAACAAGGAATTCCTCACTACCCTGACCAAAGACATCTAACCAGTGATGAGTAATAAGTAATGGGTGATGAGTAGAGCACTCTGCTCATTACTCATCACTCACCGCTCATCACTGGTTATTCATCCTCGTCATCGGCAACTGCCGAAGCGGCTTCCCTGGACCGGGGACCAACGATAGAAGCCCTGTCGATCTCGTCCCGAATCATGATATGAATGGCCTTCAGCCTCTCCATCTGCTGGCTATTGTGGTATTCGGCCTGGGCGAGCCGCGCGAAAACGGCCAGAATAGCGCCGATACCCACCAGAATCGGCCCAACCGTGATCGGGTTTACCTGCAGCAGGTAGCCGAGAACTGCCCCCGCCACCGCCAGGATCACAAGTACGATGGCAACGATGCGCATTATCATTTCCAGCCTCCTACACCTCCCACTCCTCGGGCTCCGATAACGGTGCCTTGAGTGAGCTCGAATTGCGGAACACATGATATCGCTATTGCCAGTGCTTGGGAAACAACGGGGAGAGCCATTTATCATAAAATAGGCCTGTAAATTGACAAGCGCCGGTGTGCCATGTAGCATGCGGTAGATGGAGAGAGGGTCTTCGCGACTCGCCGGCCGGCGAGTCGCTTGCCACGGCAGGAGGACTCAATGCAGAGAACACGAAGGCAGATCCTGGACATCCTGAAAAGACGCGGCAGGGCAACCCTGGAGGAGCTCTCCAGAGAAGTAGGTCTTTCCCCTGTCACTATCCGCGTCCATCTCTCAGTGTTGCAGCGAGACGATCTGGTGAACGTGGAGGAGGTGCGGGGCAGGGTAGGCAGGCCGTTCTTCGTCTATTCCCTCTCCCAGGATGCGGAGGAGCTTTTCCCCAAGCGCTACCACGTCCTCGCTGGCAGGCTGCTGCGAACGATGAACGAAGAACTGCCCGCTGAGACCGTTCGGAAACTACTTCTTCGCATCGCGGAGGCGTGGTCGGAGGAACATGCCGGTCGGATGACCGGAAAGTCCTTTGGAGAGCGGATAGCCGAGCTGGCTGAGATCCGGAACGAGGAAGGGGCTATTGCGGACTGGGAAAAGGCTGATGGGGGCTACATGCTAAGGCAGTACAACTGCCCCAATCTCTTTGTCTCGAGATCTCATAAACAGGTGTGCGACATCGAGCAGGAGTACCTCGCGAGGTTGTTGGGAGCATCCGTGGTGAGGTCCGAATGCATCAGCAGCGGCGATCGAACGTGCAGCTACCTGATCTCCGAGAACGCCGGCATCTGAGGCGCCACGACGGCATCTAACAGCTTAGTCCTCTGAGCTTATGGCAATTTAACACTTGCTCTTCTTTGCGTGCCTCTCGATTCCTGCTATGATCGACAAAGAAGCTGTCCGCTGCCCCGGAGGTCCGGGGTCCGGGTAATGCAGATGGCTCAACCAAGTTTTCCATGCCCCCTTGGGGCACCTGCGAGAAGTGGAAGTGGTTATATCCATGCCAGGCTGGAATGTGGTGAGGCTGGCTCGGCGCCATGAAAAAGCTGAGTAAGAGCACGCTTAGATGGTACATCGGAACCAAGAGTCTGATGCCGATCGTCGAAATCCGACGGAGATTTGGGATCGACGGTGACGAGGTCACCGTCGTTCACGACGAGCAGGGACCTCTATACATTGGACTGCCCGAGCAGGCGGCCCAGGCCCTAGAAGATCTGCGGCAGAGCGGCAAGATAGGCTACGAACTGGCTGCAGAGTTCAACGCTCGGGTACTGATGGGCGCTTACGCTATCTATGGT
>JAJYKO010000483.1 GCA_021788565.1 Chloroflexota bacterium | reverse complement strand
CGTCGGGTTTCTCCCGGCCGGGAACCGCAGCCGAGCCATCTTGTGTGTGTAGCCAGCGAAGGTACGCGTGATACACCACGCTAGGTGCGTGGCAAATCCCGCGAGATTCATAGCGGTTCACGGCACGGAGGAGCCCTTCGGCCGTAAACATCGTCATCTGGGTGTCGTCGGTGATCGCGCCCAGACGCCCGTAGGCTGGTGCCATCTCCTGAATGCCGGCAGGACCATAGTTGCTTCGAATCTGCTCGAGCGATGCGAACTCGACCGGGGCCCCCAAAGCGTCACCGACCGCGCCGCCGAGCAGGCAGCCGCGAAAGATCGACCGACGCCGATCCGGAGTCGTGCTGGCTAGAGTCATGGACGCTGCCAAGGCGTCACGGGGTCACGTCGGCAGCCTCTCACCATCAAGGCCTTCAAGCAGGGGCGCCTGATAGCGAAGACGATACGCGGCGCGCAGACCCTCGCGAGCTTTGTCGAGTTGGTCTTTGAATGGCTGCAGGGCATCAAGGCGCGGCACTCGGATTCGCACTGCAGCGGACTTGCCCGCCGCTACCACTTGCGTGTCCGCCGCCAAATACGGCGCCAACCGACGTCGCAGTTGCTCTACCGACGACGCAGCCCCCTTCAGCTCCAGGTCCACCCGCCCGATGTCGGCCTTGTGCCAAATCCTGCAGTTCTTGGGCAAGGCCCGCGGGTGGAAGCCTGCCCACAGGGACGCCGCCGGCCTCCTTCGAGGCCTCTCCATCTCCAGTTCGGGGAACTCCTCTCTAGCGCATTCCCAGTATTCCTCGAAGAACCGTGTCACGCGCTGGTCCACCTTCGGACTGTAGCCGCGCCGATTCTGTTCGATCGCAGTCCGCAGCACGGCAATCCGGTACCGCGCTCGATCCGACTCACCCCCATGCTGGCCCAGCCACGCCCCGACGTCCTCGTAGGAAACCTGCGCATCATACTCCGCTGCGTCGCCGCCGCCCTGGAGGTAGCGCTTGGGGGCGACGATGACGGTCCTGTATGCTTGCCAGCGCCCCTGCTGCATTCCGAAATCGCCACGCTCCTTGTAGCGTCGGGCCTGGTCGGGCTGCGAGGGAGCGTCCACCTTGTCCTCGAGCAGCAGCGCTGACGAATGCCCACGTGGGTCTACGAAGAGGACGAGGAGGTCCGTCTCTCCCGCCACCGGATCGGAAACGGAGTGCCACGCGTTGATGAACTGGATCTCCGTCCCTTCGTCCCCAAACGCACGCTCCCTCAGCCATCGCCGGAAATCATCGGACGCGTGGATCTCCTCGAGCAGCAGGAGATCAATATCACGCTCCGTCACCGCTTCGAGGATGGGATAGTCGATTGGCGAGCTGCCGGCTGAGCTGGGGTGGCTGGGCAGGCCTTCACGCTTTGAGGTAGCCATTGGTCCGTGTTCCTATACCATTTAGGGCCGCAAACAAAGGTGGCCAAGTAGGATCACGTTAGCCCTACTCAGGGCTCGCGCGCGGCGCCTCAACCCCATTGTTCTTCGAAGTCTGCATCGGGTTCACCTTCTGAGCGTAGGCCTCGGCCCAAGCGACCCACTCCTGCAGCGAGGCGATCTCCAGGTACTCCGTTCGCATCATCACCAAGGGTGCTCTGTCGGTCGCAGGATCGCCACCCCATCCGGCGGTTCGGTCTTCTCCCGAAACGTATGCAGCGGCTCGGACCAGATGGTCGCGTAGGGCTGCTGGCGGCTGAGCGGGGTGGCAGTAGTCACTTGAGCAGGTGTGCCGCTACTCGGCGCGGAACCGGCGTACCGCCGTGTCGACAATCCGGACGAACGGCTCGTCATCAACCCCGGGTTCGACCGAGAGCAGAGTCGGCAGCGGTTTCCCTCGGTGGTTCGCCTGCCTCTTGGCAATGTCCCGGCACAGGCGGAGCGGAACCCCTATCTCGCATTTCAGCACCCTAGACTTCTTCTGCCAGTACATCGCGAGGACGTTCCGCTCCAGCGGCCTTCCGGCTGGATGCCCGCACCGGATCCTGAAATCGCCTCCATGAGTACTTGTATGGTGAACCTCTGCTTGCAACTGCGCGGCGAGTTTCATGACTCGCCCAACAAGTGTCCGCGCAGCCGGCGAGTGGTCAATGGACCTGAAGAACCGCTCCGAGGCATTGCCGTGCGCCTTGCCGTCCGCGACATCGGCATCCTCAGGCGGATGAGGCCTCTTCCGCACCCCGCTGGCCGGCTCTTCAGCATCTGCCGCGGCTAGCCGCGCGCTTCCGGCGGGAACTTGAAGTTCCTGCCGAAGTACCCTCTCGATTCTCTTGCGAGCGTCGTCGATTGGGTAGTCCAAGCGTGGGGCGTAGCCTTCGGCCTGCCAGTTGCAGCGCGGCCGAAGCTCCTTGATCAGCCTTTCTTCCGCAGCGGACACGCGCCGTCCTATCTCGATTGCCCCGCGTTTTATCGCGATGATATCGGGTTGGACTTGCACGTACACCACTTGGAAGAACCGGAGATCCTGAAGTGCGAGACGTCGGAAGATCCCCCATTGCTCCGCTGCGAACAAGACACGGTGCTTGGAAGAATGGAATCCTCGGTCCTTGGCCAAGACGTCCGGATCGGCCTGCTCGAGATCGCGCACAAGTTGCTTCGCATCGGGCCCGAACTTCGGCAGAAGGCCGCAGACTTGCCAGACTACACGCTTGTTTAGCGAAAGTCTTTGGTCGCGAAGCGTCAGCGTGCCGGCATGCCGAATCCAGCGTGTCTTTAGGACGTCCCCCCCGACCGGGCAGAAGCTTCCCAGGTAGAGAGGGCGCCCTTTGAAGAAGAACTCGTAGACGCCAGGGCCGTGCAAACGGTGGTCCCGCACGTGCGTCACGGGGCAAAAGTGTAGATCCGCCCAGGGAGGGTTCCCGGGTATTGGGGCGCCCTGCTCGAACTCGATAAGGTCGCGCATGTTGAAGACTCGAGATTCAAACATCCACGGACCCCTCGTTGGTGGCGTCGGCAGAGCTTCGGCAGGCCATCAAGGCGTCGAAACCGCTCGGCGATTCGATCACTCGTGTACGGCGGCGCTCTTCCTCGACCAAGTGTGGCGGATGCTGCGGTTGGAGTGCTTACGCCATCGCCCTGCGAACCTCCCTCCGCTCACTACCAGACAGCCGCTTGATCAACCCGCCAAGCTCCTTGGCGCTAATCAGCGGCGGATACTGCCCCACGTGCCAGCGCTTGTGTCGGTCCTTCGTCCAGTAGAACGGCCACAGGACCCGCTCCCTAGAAGCAGCGTTCTCCAGGACGAAGAGCATCGGATCGTAGCCCTCGGATTCGGCCTCAGCGTCGCTATGGAGGCGAGCGACATGGACCAGGCGGTATGTGGCCTGGCCCTTGCCGGGATAGCGATGGCCGACAAAGTCGCGAACGTCAGCGCCACAATCGGCCCTGCGGCACTTGCCAATCACACCAGTCTTCGCAAGTCGCACAGCTTCTGGGCGACACGCTCCGGCGCCGTGGTTCCGTTCGCAAGCGACCCAGCTAGCCATGGCGATTCTCCTTCAGTCGGGCTGCTGCGCTACTGGGCGAGTGCGCCCTTCGCCGCGCCGGGGCCTACGCGGCGCCACTTCTCACGGAACTGCTCGGCCTCGTACTTCGTCCGGCTGAGCCAGTAGCTCGCCTTGGCACCCGTCCCCTGTCGCGCAGAACCGCGTCGCACCTCTCTCGGCGTGAGTACGAAACACTCGGGCTGGCCGTTGTGAACGCCACGGCAAACGATCACGAAGTCCGCGATAAGGTGGTCGAGACCGTGTCCAAGCGGGACTGCCGCTCGCCGGGAGAGTGCCTTCACTTGCACAGTCCTCGTGCGCTTCCCGTCTTGGCTGTACAGCAGGATGTCGATCCCCCGAGCGTTTCGCGACGTGGGCATGACGTTCCAGCCCAGCTGCGACAGTCGATAGCAGACGTAATACCGCCCAATGTTGCCGGTCGTCTGCGTGGCCAGAAGCGTATCCGGCACTGTCGCCCTCCTGCGTAGGTTTGTGACGGGTCGGACCATCGCGCTTGCACGTCGTGGGCGCGGCTCAAGCCTATGGAATCTCTTCGATGATCCGCCGGGCGGCCCGCTCGATGTTCTCCCGGCTCGCCCCCGGAGCAACACCCAACATGTAGCTCGGCAGATCCTGCTTACCGGTCGGAGAGGATCGCACGATCTCGATCACCTCGGCCTCTCGCTCCAGCGTGACCCCATACTGACGTGGCAAGTAGCCGGCGATGCCCTCCTCGGCGAGGATCGCCATGATCCTCCGAAGCCGTTCGAGGGAACCCAACGGCTCGGCCATGGAGTGACGGCGCCCCAGGGTGCAGCGCGCAAGAAATCCTCCGGGTCTTAGGCCAGATCGGGTTACGGCATCTGCCGGGGTGTAGCGTAATGCGGCACCGTTAGGGGAGCGTCAGTTGAAGCTCGCGAGCGCTGGCGGGCGACTCCGGGAGACCGGGCAGGGCCTGCGAAGCGCACCCGACTGGCGCTGCCTACTCCTCGAAGGCCTGCTTGAAGCGCTCCCGGGGATCATCGAATTCCACCTTGGCCAGCTCGAAGGCCGCCGGGTCGTAGCTGCCGCCCACCCACGTCAGATACTCGGCGTGCTCGGGGTGCTTCGGATTCGCGATGGCCTCCAGGAACTCCGCAAAACCGTGCACGCCACCAACGTCCTCCGGCGGGCAGGCGCCTGCGCCGGCCAAACAGGCCGGGTAGAAACGTCCGGCCTGCGCGGGCCAAGTGCCTTCGTAAGTCAACGCGTGCCGCCAATCGTCTCCGAAGTCGTACACGTACAAGACGAGCGGTGCCTCCTCCGTCACATAATCCGATACCCGGACCTTCCAGTCCGGCAGCACCGGCCGCTGGTCCGGGAAGTCCTCGTCCGGGATCCCGAAGCGCTGCTCGCGCCCGGTTCGGGGGTGCCGCAACACAAACTCATGCAGGTGGTAGTCCAGCCAGCCCATGGCGTCCTGGATGGCGACGTGCAGGTCCCAGAACGAGTAGTACTCGGGCACCTGGATGCGGCGCCACACCAGGGGCTCCGTCTGGCTAAGTGCGACCAGGAACTGGTGGACCTGCTTCAGCTGGACTCGCTTCCGAGCCCGACGCGATGCCAAGGTTACCACCCGCCTTGGAGGCATAGCCCTCCGGACGCCTACTGTGTTGGTCGGTTGCTAACCTGCAGCACAGGAATGGTACGCGCTACTGTGGGATCTTATGGGCGGAACCGGGTGGCGCGACGCCTGAACAGGACTCAGGAGGTTAGCGCTCGGCCGCTTCCGCCAAGCACCGGAACTTGCAGCC
>JAJYKO010000482.1 GCA_021788565.1 Chloroflexota bacterium | reverse complement strand
GCCTGTCTCCACCAACATCATCGGTGCACCCCCGATGTAATGGTAGCCATCCGGATCCAGGGGCCCTTTCACGGAGGCAGGTCCCAGGTCCACCACGTAGTACCCTCCCGAGTCCGTCGCAGGCTGCTGAGCCCCAGTCTTGTCCACGAGGGTCGCCCCCCCAATCCCTCGCTTGGGCACCTTCACTCTGAGCGGCGTGCTGGTGGCGTTCCAGAGGGCTGTGACCCGACGGCCGTCCGGCCGGTCGAAGATCACCTGGTAGACCTCCCAGTTGGGGTAGTAGGAGTTGGGGTCCTGCGGCCAGGGGATGCCGAATGGCTGATCGGGCCGAACTAGCGGCACGAAGGAGATTCTGTTGGCGCCGGAGAAAAGCCCGACGGCGGTCTTGAATGCATCGAATGCCGGTCGCCTGCTGCCGTCGTCCCTGACGAGCCCCCATGCCTCCTGGGTCTGCCAGATATTGCCGTCGGTGATCCTGTACCAGCCTACCCTCTGATAGCCCGCGGCCGAGGCGATGGCAAGTGCCTGCACGGCGAAGTCGGCCTGCTGCTGCATGGTGACTCGCTGGCCGTTGGTGCCTTTGGGCGTGGCAGGGTCGTCGTAGGGCATGGCGTTGGTCTCGGTGAGCCAGATAGGCTTGTCCATTCCCTTCGCCTTCATGGCGTCGCGCATCTCGTCGTACACCCTCAGGATGTCATCCGGGCACCAGTACAGGTTGAAGGCCGCGGTATCGAAAAAGTAGTTGTTGGCGGGGGCTTCTGGATCACTGGCTGCCAGGGAGATGATCCGCTTGAAGAACGGCTGGCGGCCCGTGTTGATGTCCACCCAGTAGGAGGTGGCCCCGAAGATCACGGTGGCGTTAGGGTTGGCGGCCTTGATGGCCTGGTAGGCGCGCTTCAACAGCATGTAGTAGTCGGCGTCGCTGCCGTACCAGGTAGCGGACTGACCTGCGCCTGGATCCCCCGGCTTGAACTCAGGCTCGTTCCAGATGACCCACTTGTCGATCCGGCCCCTGTACTGGGCGGCCATTCGACCCGCGAACTGGGCCCAGTAGTTGTCGGGGCTGTTGGCCGGGGCCGAGAGGTTCTTCGGCACGGAGCGTTGCCCGTCGGCCGGGTTCTGAGCTGCCCAGGTGGGGGTGAATTGGAGGAGGCCGACCACGTCCATCCCCTTGTTCAGCTCATTCTGGAGGGTCTGGGGTGGGAAGTATAGGTCGGCACGCCAGTCGTTGGGACCGTTGGGCTGGATATCCGACCATGAGAAGATGATCCTCTCCCAGTTGATGCCCAGCTGGCTGGAGCCGTCGTAGCGGAAGGCCTCGTCCGCCCCGAAGCCCGGGGAAGCAGAGGAGGCCGCAACCGGCACGGTGGCGAGGGCAGCCTGGGAGGTGGGTGGGGTATTCTGAGCGGCAGGGGAGGGGGCCTGTCCTGCCTCCCATGGGAACCGGTCGTCGTTGGACCTCTCCTGAATTCCGTACGGCCCGTTCACCCAGGTCATGCTCCCGTTGGTGAACGCAGTCCAGTTGTCGGCCTTTCTCCACACCATGAGGCCCGTGGTTGTCTGCTGGAGGGAGTCCCCGTTGGCCCCGTAGTGCTCGTTCTCCAGGGGCTGTCCCACGACGTCGGGAATCTGATCGGCCAGGGCTTTGAAGCCAAGATGAAACTGGAAGGGGGTGGATTGGCCAAAGGAGACCGCGGGCGAGAGGCAGAGGAGCAACAAGACCATCGTAGATGCGAGGAAGAGACGCCTCACGACACTACCTCCACTAAGCCGGCTGGTATCAGCATTCGGACGAGGAAAGAATTGCGAGGGAGTCTGCCCGAGAAGGCGCCACGTACACCTCGGGATGCTCAAACCTAGCAGAAGAAGATGCTAGGAGGCAAGTTCCCGGGAGACAATAGCAATATAGTACTGAAGCCTGCGCGTCCAGTCGTGTAGCCGCAGGCTTCAGCCTGCGCGTCCTGGTCGTGCTAAAGGAGTGCGGCTACAAGCACGGCGTTAACCGCGCACCACTGAGGCTTCCATCTCCAGCATGCGCTTCTTCTGCGGTAGTCCACCGCCGAACCCCACGAGGCCGCCGTTGCTGCCCACCACTCGGTGACATGGCACGACGATGGGGATGGGATTAGCGGCCATCGCCCCGCCGACGGCTCGAAACGCCCTCGGGGAACCGGCCTCGGCGGCCAGCTGGGCATAGGTGCGCGTCTCGCCGTAGGGAATGCGGGCGCATTCTTCCCAGACCTTCCGCCAGAAGGGTGGGCGGTCGGGTAGGTCGAGGGGGATGTCGGAGAAATCGGATGGTTTGCCTTCGAGGTATGCAAGAAGCCTTGTCCGCATCGCCGGCCACGGATCGCTCTCCACCCGGGTCTCACTGGGATGCTCCATGTGGATCCGCTGCCAGGTCGTCTGCTCGTCGGGCTGCGGGAGGATGACTCCGGCGAGTCCCTTCTCTGAGACGGCCAGTCCGAGCCAGCCCCAGCTCGAGGGGAAGACAGAAATCATTAAGGCCACGGTCGCACCTCTATCTGGAACTTCGCCATTCCTGTAGAGGAACCATCTTATCAGAGTTGACGTCGTAAACGTAGATCTGTTCGGTGTAGGCATCGACCGCGAAGGTGTCGACGGGCACTGTGTAGCTGCCGTGATCCTCTGCGAGACGGATCACGTAGTCGGCCGCCGCTGTTCCCGGCTGCGCCGACGGGGATGGCGTCGACATCGTGATAGTGACTGGCTGGACACCGTACTGCCGAAGGTAGCTGGCGCACGCCTGCACCTCCGGCAGTGCCCAGATCAGGCCCTGAGCCTCTTTTTCGGAGATCGCCGTGGGCGCTGTCTGGCTGCCGCTTGCCGGCCCCTGTCGGCCAATCGGACTGCTGGCCGTGAGCCCGGAGTGGTTGGAGAAGCCCGGGGCCTCAACCAGGACCATTGTTGACAGGGCCGCGACGACGATGATTAGCGAAATGGGGAACACGCGGTTCAAGGAAGCGTTAAGCATTAGACCTCACGAGCCCGACCAGACAGCGGCAAACGGCGCGACTACACATGACAGCAAGTTCCAGACCTATCTTTCAGGTTGCCGGATCCTTGACGATCGCGGTCCGCTACGCGAATTGATAGAGGCCATGCTGGAATGGGTTCGCTAGTTCAATTGACCCACAATGGCATCTGCGGCCCTCCTAATTGGCGTTCTTGGGGCTTTTGTCGTATAATTAACGCATGAGAATTAACGCCCCCAAGGGGTTCTGGACTGCCGAAGTCCAGAACGGCTTCGCTGAGATCCTCGAATGGGCTCACTCCGGCGGCGCGATCTTCATCATCCAGGACTATGGCATTCCCTGCGTTGTCGCAGGCGGCATCGACGGGCTCCCGCGACTGCTAGAGCCCACGGGTGAGTGCTCACCGACCTCGAGGTAGCGAGATGGACATCGGAATCGTTAGGCCTGTAAACGTCGAAGAGGAGATGAAGAGCTCTTACCTCGATTACGCCATGAGCGTGATCGTATCCAGGGCTCTCCCAGACGCCCGGGACGGCCTCAAGCCCTCCCAACGACGCATCCTGGTCGCGATGCATGACCTGAACCTGGCTCCCAACAGGCCTCACAGGAAGTGCGCAAAGATCGCCGGCGATACGTCCGGCAACTACCATCCCCACGGCGAGGCAGTCATCTATCCCACCCTGGTTCGAATGGCCCAGGGCTTCAACATGCGCTATCCGCTCATCGACGGACAGGGGAACTTCGGTTCCATCGACGGCGATCCACCGGCTGCCATGAGGTACACCGAGGCGAGGATGACCGCGGTGGCCGTGGAGATGATGGCCGACATAGACAAGCAGACCGTCGAGTTCACGCCCAACTACGATGGCACCCGGCAGGAGCCGGTGGTGTTGCCGTCCAGGTTCCCCAACCTGATCTGCAACGGCTCCGCTGGCATCGCGGTGGGTATGGCCACCAACATCCCTCCCCACAATCTGAACGAGGTTGTGGACGCCCTGGTCCATCTCATCGACAACCCCGAGGCTCCGGTGGAGGAGCTGTACAGCTTCGTGAAAGGACCCGACTTCCCTACCGGTGCGCTGATCCTGGGTACCGAGGGCATCAAGACAGCCTACGCCACGGGGCGAGGTCGGGTCGTCTTGCGGGCGAAGACCCATATCGACGAGGCGAGGGGCGGCCGATATCAGATCATTGTCACCGAGTTGCCTTTCCAGATCAACAAGGCGAACCTGATCGAGAAGATCGCGGAACTGGTAAAGGACAAGAAGATAGACGGCATCTCGGACCTACGGGACGAGTCCGACCGGCAGGGGATGCGGATCGTCATCGAGGTCAAGCGAGATGCAAAGCCCCAGGCGGTGCTTAACCGCCTCTACAAGCACACGGCCATGCAGTCGGCCTTTGGGATGAACATGCTGGCACTGGTGGACGGCCAGCCCCGCGTTCTAACCCTGAAGAGGATGCTCACCCTATTCCTGGAGCACCGACAGGAGACCTTGACTCGCCGGACCAGGTTCGAGCTGGGCAAAGCGAAGGAAAGGGCCCACATCCTGGAGGGTCTCAAGATCGCGCTGGACAACCTGGACGAGGTCATTCAGACGATCCGCACCTCGCGCACGCCGGAGCCCGACCTGATAGCCAGGTTCGGGATCACCGAAATCCAGGCCAAGGCCATCCTGGACATGCAGCTCCGCCGCCTGGCGGTACTCGAGCGCCAGAAGATCCTGGACGAGTACGCGGAGGTGCTGCGGACCATCGCCTATCTGGAAGACTTGCTGGCCAACCCGATCAAGATCCTTCACCTCGTCCGCGACGAGCTGCTGGAGCTCAAGCAGAAGTACGGGGATGAGCGCCGCACCCGTATCGTGGCCGCCGAGGTCGGCAATTTCAGCGACGAGGATCTGATCGAGCACCAGGAGGTGCTCATCACCCTCAGCAGTCGTGGATATACCAAGCGGCTGCCGTGCGATACCTATCAGCCCCAGCGTCGCGGCGGCAAGGGCATAAAGGGGATGGTTTTCCGCGAGGAGGACACCCTGCGCCACATGCTCGTGGCCGATACGCACGACAACCTGCTTTTTTTCACCGATAAGGGGAAGGTCTATCGCCTGACCGCCCACGAGGTGCCCGAATCGGCTCGGCAGGCCAAGGGACTCCCTCTGGTCAACCTGATCTCGCTAGACCCGAATGAGTCGGTGACCGCCGTCGTGGCGGTGCCGAACTTCGAGGCGGGCGACTACTTCCTCATGGCGACCCGGAAAGGGGAAATCAAGAAGACTCCGCTGCGGGACTTCTCCTCCGTACGCTCCAA
>JAJYKO010000481.1 GCA_021788565.1 Chloroflexota bacterium | reverse complement strand
GAAAGATTAAAAAGCTGAAAACAGTTGGGCCGTCGGGGGCATGCAGCCTAGCGCACGCGTGCGCGTCGGCGTGAAAGGACGAACCGCAAAGAGCGCAAAAAACGCGGAGGGGAGCTGCAAACGGATAGCGCCCGTATAGGTCGCGGATACCCGTGGGAGACTACGCGCGCCGCTCGGGATACTGCGACGGCGGAGCGGGGGCCAGTGCCACTAGCCGTGCAGCAGGTTTGAGAGGTCGGTAACAGGCGAACGATAGCCGGAAGCGATCATCCGGGTCAACAGACCGTTGGCGTCTGAGAGGGACAAGTGGGATTGCTCGACCAGTCGCACGAGGAGTCCCACTGTTCCGGAAATTGGGATCTGCATCTGTAGAGCTATCTCTCGTGCGTCACGGTCGTCTGTGAAAACTCGATAGCCGCGCCTGGCAGCTATCGCCAGGCAGGCAGCTTCGCCGGCATTAAGGCGTAACCGCAGTTGATCGTAGGTTGCCCGCTCGGATTCATTGAGGGGGAACACCGACAGCCAGGAATAGTCGCAAGCGGGCAGCCTGCCAATCCGAACACCCGTCTGGCACTCGGCAAAGGCCTCTTCGGTAGTAGCGGCCGCATCGGCCAGGGCCAAACGGATTAGCTCCGGACGTTGGACAATGGCAAAGTTGGACAGGAGAGTGTTATCCAGAATGGTGATCATGCGGCAGAGCCCGGGGCGGAGAACCAGGTTCGAGCCGACTGGGCCTCTGCCTTGGCTTCGGCCAGATCGGCGGGCCCGACCCGCAACGGAATCCCCAGCTCCAGGAAGCGCTCACGCAGGGCCAGCTCATGTATCTCCAGAAGCTCGGCCGCCTTACCTAGGTTAATTTGTTGGTTCAGGTAGGCAGTGACGACCATGGCCCACCGGAGCTCGGGCTCTTCCGACATGAGACGACGGAGCGCGGCAGTCACGAGATCGGGGCGGTGCTGATAAACTTGATTCAGTTGCTCCAGTTCCCAAGCGGGCGGGGCTACAGCCGTTTTCTGATCCATGGGTGTTACCTCACTTTCAGTTCTCCACCTATACGTTCGTATCGCCTACAATTGTGCCCGAGGAGCCTGGTTGGCGTACACTTGCTCCGTCAGATCATCCAACTCATCCTCGTCTTGCCACAATCCAAAGGCGGCCATAGCAGGATGAAGCTGGCCGGCCTCGATTTGATTCAGCAACTTCTCCTGTTGCCCAAGCGACCGGGCAGATGAGTATGGGGATCGGGAGAGTTGCTCCAGCCGCTCCAGCTCGGCGACGCTGACAAGGGCGGCCAACTCGCGATCACGCTTTTGGATAATAATCCGTTCGCCAGCGGCAGCCCGCGCAAGCAGTTCGTCCAGGTTGCTCTTTGCCTTGGCCAGAGTTACTTTTGTCATACCCGCTCACCTCCCTGACGAACCCATTATACCCTTCCCACCCCCCTGCGGCAACTGACGGTACACACTACTCCTTGCCCGAAATTCGTCGCCCCACGTCACTCGACACGCTTGTCCTTCGGCCCTGCCGGCTGGAAGTTGATGCTCTGAGCCGCATTAGAATCGATCGCCCGCAGATCGTTTGCCGATTTGGCTTGGGTCGATTCATTCGGGGTGGACGGGGCCGTTTGCGGGGGCGGGGATTCGAGGACGCGGGCAGACGGCGAGAGAGACGCCGATGGCTGCCGCTGCGCACGAGCGCGCTTTGCGAGCCAGACGACGCCCGCGGCGAATAGCCCAGCTCCGCCGATGAGGATAGCCAAGATCGACGGGGAAGAAATCACATTCGTGCCCGTGGGAGCGGTCGTGACAACCTGTAGTGTGGCCGGCGTAGGTGTGGGGCGAGTAAGAGGGAGCATCCCCCACGTGCCGGGCTGCGAGAGGACCCAGATGGACCCGAGGACGAGGATGCCCAGCAAGGGGAGCGAGACCAGATCGATAAAGAGGCTCAGGACCGAATCCGTCGACCGGCGGTGTCTGCGATAATATGGCATGAGACGAGTCCCTCTTACGGTATCGCAGATATTCGCGCGACGGTCAATAGGCTCAATGCCCCAATGGGACGTAAAGGCGGAAGGATGAAGGATGAAGCGCTAGCTTCGCCGGCGATCAATGAGCCCATGAGCCAAAAGAGTGGCAAGGGGCAGAGATGCGGGAACGGAGCTCGTGTAGCATAGCCCCTCGTGGGCGTTGGTGTGGAGCGTCTGGACCACCAAACACGCGAAAGGACGCGAAAACCGCGAAAGGGGGAACGCGAGGGTGCCGGAGAATGGCATATCACCGCAGAGACGCACGGGGCGCGGAGAACGGCCTCAACCGGATTGTGTTCTGCGAAGCGGATCGCCGCGGGAGCGCGAGGTGGTGCGCCCAGGCAGGATGACCACCTGAGGCGAAAGAGAGCGTTGCACAGCCGCCCGCTCTGGCTTGTGGCCAGAGCGGGTTTCTTATCCGGGCCAGTTGCGCTCAGAGGCTCCGTGGCGCGGATCCAGAGCCACCAACGAGCCAGCCCTCATCCTTGCCCCATTGGCTGCCCGGGCACCTGCCCCACCGTCCCGGGCGGTACGGGTGCCGCTCGCAACCCGCACCGCTTGCCGATCTCCTCCTCCCACCGATGCGGATTGGGGACGTAATACAATATCATTGGCGCGAGCCCGGTGCACTCGACACGCAGGCTGCCATATCCGAAAAGCCTGCCCGCAAGAGGGGTGACAATGTCGACGCGGCTGCGGTCCACGGGCATGGAAGACGTACGATGGGTGAGTATCCCGAATTCTTTGGTGATGTGGGTATCGGTGAGGGTGTAGGTCGTGAATTCCCGCTTGACGAGCTCGAGGGTGAGCCGGAGGACTGCCAGGGCGAGGATTAGGAAGGCGAATGCTGCAAAGATCACGCCAAGCATGGGAACGTTCTGGCCCAGGGTAGAGGCGAAGCCAAGTAGGATGCAGGCAAAAACGACGCCGGTTACAGGCCACACGATGATGATGGGCACGATAGAAGGTTTCGAGCGCAGGACGATGGTTGGGCTGGATGACATGTGACCTCTTTCGGGATGCAGTATGCCTTGCCTGAGTTCCGTTCACGTAATATCGCGCAGCGGCTCAATCGTGGCTATCGCCGTCGCATTTCTCAACGATGGGTCGTTCGCCAAGTATTCCGCGCCCCGCGGCGCGGTCGCGCCGCCACTGCCCTTTCGCGGTTATCGTGCCCTTTCGTGCGTTTCGTGTTCCGAATTTCCCGCCACAGCTAACAACCTTGTTCGGCCGCCCGGTGGGTGTCTCTACCTTTTCTCCAGCTCCTTCGCCTTTGCCACCGCAGGCGCGATCACTTTTTCTCCCAGGCTCGCTAGCAACTCGTCCGCATCCCGATATTCCACCGTCTTGAGCACCCAACCATATTTGCCGCGGAGGTCAGCAAACATGCCATATTCCATTTGCCCGGTAAGGAGCAGCGGCTGAACAGGGACAGCTAGGTCGGGAATGACGGCCTGCAGTTCTTGGGGGATGCTGCGAGGGTCCGAAATATCTGCTATGATGAATCTCGACAGGTGTGCCAGGATGCGGATCGTCTCGGTAAAGTCGCGAGTAGCTGGCTTATCAAAGTCAAACAGCACTGGGAGATAGTCACGCCTCCGGAGCTCGTCGCGGATGGCATCAAGCACGGCTTTGCGCTCCTCCGTGAAGCGGCCTAAGATGAGCACAACCTTTCTGGCGATGGTGTCGATCACGTCGCGGATTCTTTTGTTGTTGAGGAGCAGGTAGATGAACTGGGCGACTTCCAAGTCGTCCACCGTGATCACCGCGTCCTCTGGTGGCGTGATTATCAAGCCCCTCTGGACAGCTCCCTCCAACTTTACCCCCCAGGCAGCGACCCCATATACCCGGCAGTGCGAGACAATCGCTCCGCGCAGGTCCGTCTCCACCATGCGTGCCTGGAAAAGGTCGGCGCCATCGAGATCAGCGCCGCTCAGGTCGGCTTCTGAAAGATCCACCCGGTTCAGCGATGCCCCGCGCAGAATCGCTCTGGGCAAATGCGCGTGGTGCAACGAGGCTTCCAGCATGAAAGCACGGCTCAGGTCTGCCTCCGCAAGATCGGCTCCATCCAGCTCTGCCCCGATGAGGCCAGCCCCCCGAAGGTTCGCTCGTGTCAAATTCGTCGTGCGCAGGTTAGCCTCCAGCAGGTCAGCGTCGCGCAGGTCAATACCGGGGAGGCTCAGTCTACTGAGGTTTTCCCCTTTCAGATCGGGGAATATTCCCGGGTTGGCTCGCCTCCACTCGTTCCAGGCCCCGACGCCCTGCTTGAGTATCGCCAGATGCCGCGCGTCGGCCATACGCTAGGGTTCTCCCACAAACGCCCGCTGCAGCAACGCCTGAAACAGATGCTCCGCCTGCCGCTCCGCCTCTCGCTGCTGCGCGCGCAGCCGCTCGAACTTCTGAACGACGCATGCGAACTGCTCCTGGAGTCCAAGCGGCGGGAGCGGCACCTGCAGGGACCTGACGTCAGACTGATTTATGCTCGCCTGGTTCACCGCTTTTTTAACACTGGTCAGTATCTGGGCGCGCGCTTTCGGCGTCGACAAGAAGCTTGTGACATAGACAGGCAGGATGAGGCGCCTGTCAACGCGGACCCTAATCATGTTGCTCTCGAAGGCTGTTTTTTCGGATAATCCCTTAACCAACGCACACTTTCCGAGGTACTCCATACTGTTGACGCGGTTTATCAGAATGTCATCATTGTCGACACAGAACTCTTGAATTTCCTTTTGGCTGGCGCTCACCCTTTTGAATCTCCGGGGATCGCCCAGTTCGCCGTCATAGAAAGCATCAATCCGGATGATGGGTGTGCCCTGTCCGTACTTCTCAGCGGGTAGGTACAACCCGTTCTTCGGTTCATCTAGCAACAGCGTCTGAAGTCTGACTGGACGGAAACCGTCCCCCTGCTCAAACATCTGCACGAACACCGCTTGCAGAAACTTCTCGCTCACCCGCTGCGCATAGGGCCGACTGCACCATGCGGCCGCCTCTGATGCCGTGCAGCCAGGTATAGCCGGTGATGGGGCGGGTCTTGAAGAGGTCGAGGATGAACTTGCGGTACGCAAGGTTGCGGGCTTCCGCCTGGTCGCCGAACTCGGCTTTCTGCCATTCCTGACGCTCGTACTTGCCGAGGTTTTGGACGACGAACGGGCGGACGCTGTCGATGCCGAGCAGACGCTTGCGGGTCGTGTGGATGGCAAAGCGGCCGAGGTCGAAGGCGATCCAGCGGCGGTTCAGTTTCTCGGCGACGGCGGCATGAAGAAAGACAAAATAGAGCGGCGGCAGA
>JAJYKO010000480.1 GCA_021788565.1 Chloroflexota bacterium | reverse complement strand
CTGATCCGGAGATGCGCCGGCCTTTTCGAGCAGACGAACCTGCCACGTGATCGGCAGAGCGAGGTCGCCAAGCTGGTTCAGCTTGAGCTGCCGCTGGTAGTCACGCAGCAGGTAGACAAAAGCTGACCCCGCCAGGACAAGACAGAGCAAGATGACCAGGCTGTAGGAGGCGACGAGCTTAGCCCTCAGGCTTCTGAACACCGTCTCCCTCCTGGCTCGTGACGACCAGCTTGTAGCCCACTCCCCAGACCGTCTGAATTCGCACGTCCTGGCTGCCTGAGATCTTGTCCCTCAGCCACGTGACGTGGACATCTATGGTTCTGGTATCGCCCAGGTAGTCGTAGCCCCACACCATGTTGAGCAGACGCTCCCTGTCAAGGACCACGCTAACGTGTTTCGCGAATGCGGCGAGCAGGTCGAACTCCTTTGCCCGCAAGGTAGCCGATTTTCCCGCTACCGAGACCTCGCGCTTGTCCAGATCGATCTCGATGTCGCCGACGACGATCCGTCGAGTGAGCCGCTCCGCGGGGTCGTATCTCCGCAGGACCGCCTTGACCCTCGCCACCAGTTCCCGGGGGTTGAAAGGTTTGGTGACGTAATCGTCGGCGCCCAGCTCGAGGCCGATGATCTTATCCACATCGTCGCCACGAGCGGTAAGGATGATGATCGGGATGTCGGTTTCCTGCCTCAGGCGGCGGCATACCTCCCAACCATCGACCTTTGGCATCATCAAGTCCAGGACCACCAGGTCCGGCCGGCGGACCTTCACCTTGTCCAAAGCATCGGCACCATCGAAGGCAGACTCGACTGTGTAGCCCTCGCTGGTGAGATACATTTTTGCTAACTGAACGATGTTCTTCTCATCGTCCACGACCAGTACAGTTCCGCTTGACATAATATGCTATTATACACCACTTACTTGGTGGCAGTCGGCGACGGACCGGGCTGCCCAGATGGGATCTGCGAGCTCTGAGCATCCGCCGTGGCAGTACCAGTTGGCAAGATCTGGACTTCGGTCGCGGTGTAGCTCCCGTCGGAGTTCTGCTGGCCCGTGACGACCACCTGCTCTCCAGACTGCAGGTCTTTAGCGGTGGCATCCACCGCCTTTTCGATCTTGGCACCTGCCAGCGTCACCTTCTCGTCGCCCTGCTGGGTGGTCACAGTCATGACACCGTTATCCACCGACGCGACAGAGCCGACCAGCGGCCTCGTCCTCGTCTGGCCGCCCTGCTGGCTCTGGGCGCTGCTCCCATTGGTCGGGGCCGCTGCCCCGTTATTTCCTTGAGCGTTTCCCGTGCCACCCCGCGACTGCTGAGCGGCGAGGATCTGAATCGTGCTTGCCGTGTAGGTGCCATCCGTCCCCTTCTGCCCGACAACGGATACACGCTCCCCGGCCTTCAGGTCAGTGGCGCTACCGGCCACGGTCTTGACGATCTTCGCTCCGGTCAGCTTCACGTTCACGTCACCCTGCTGCTCTTTGACCGTGATGGCGCCGGCTGTGACCGATCCGACCGAGCCAAAAACAGGCCGCGAACCAGCGCCTGTGCTGGCCTGAGTGGACGTGCCCTGGGCCGATGCCCCCTGGCCCGCAGCGGTTCCCCGGGCCGCCGCGGTGCCGCCGGCCTGCGCAGAAGGGTTGCCTCGGAGCCCTGTGGACTCGGCGATCACGGCGGGCGGCGTGGGCGTGAAGATGGCGGCCAGGCCCACTCCCACGACAAGACCCACCAGCACCACTGCCACGAGGGCTAGATTGAAGTGTTTAGCCCACACATTACTTAGCAAGAAGCGTTCTTCCTCCTACTTGATTCGTGCCTCTATACCATCCGTACCTTTATACCACATATTATTGTGAAGGAAGCCTACTAAGCAACTGTTGGGAACATGTTAACTCTGTGCTAAATCTTCTCTTTGAGCGTGGCGCATGGAGCGTTCCACGTCCGGTTAGTAGCCTATCGAACCCGCCTGGGGACTGCAGGAGCGAGATAGTCGGCTAGCCCCTGTAGGCTTCCTTTCGCGGCAGCACCCTCATGACCTGCATGGTGCCGCTGGAATTGTCGAATAGGAGCCGTGCCCGCCAGCGACCTACTCGGAGCCGCCATTCATCCTCGTGGCCCGAGAGCTTCGACATGTCCACGCTGTGGGGATCCTCGATCATCCGATTAAGGGCACGGCGGACGGCCTCCCTGTCGGTGGTTCCCATCCGGTCGAGATCCTTCTCAGCGGGCCTGGTAATGACGTACTTCCAGGGCACCTAGGAGGCCTTCCTGGAGCGGCCTTTCTCGTCCCTGGCCCTCCGCTCCAGCTCGGCATTCACTTCTTCCCAGGGCCTCACCTCTCCTCGGGCGACGGCTTCCCTGGCCTCGGCGACAGCGTCCATCTCCTCCACGGTTTCCTCTTCGTCATCGATAGGGGCCTCGGCGAGGGCACGCAGGAGTGGATCACCCGCGAGGTAGCGCAGCAGACCCCTGACCGTGGGGAGTTCCCTCTCAGGTAGCTTGTCGATCAGCTCGTGCAGTTCCTCCCTGGCTATCATGATCGTGTCTCCCTCTTCTGCCGCTCGCAGCGCGCCTGGCGCATCTGGTTAAGTTCGTCGTGGTTGTGGTCCCAGTAGACCGCGCGGGCGAGCGCCTGGCCGCGATGCTTTGCCCAGTTGAAGCCCATGAACGCGTGCCCATCGCGGACGCGCGTTCATGGGCCCTCGCTGAAACAGTTTACCACCGCATCTCTAGAACTGTGGTTCCTGCAGGTAGATCTGGATCGGGTCCGTGTAGTTCAGTGTCTCTCCCCGGGTCATAGTGCCAGAAGCCACATCGATGACGGTGCGGTAGAGCCGTTCGCCGGCTGCCTCTGGAGTCTCCGTCCCCTCAATCACTGTGCCGGAATAGTAGTCGACGCTATCGCGCGCCGTCGCGTATGTCTTAGGGTTGGCCGTGGCCCACATGAATGGCACCACCACGGAGGGCGATGCCTCCAGGAGGGTTCTGCCAGCCACACCACCCCCACCGAGCTGGAAGAAGACCACATTGGCACCGGATGCGGCGTAGCCCGCGAATATGGAGAGGTGGCCCATCCAGTTGTCTACGAAGTAGAGCCCCTTTTTCTCTGGCCGTTCCGCGTATTTCAACACGCCCTGAATTGGCATAGTGCCGGCCTTGTGGATCGCGCCGAGGCTCTTTTCCTCCAGGGAGCTGAGCCCGCCCTTGATGTTGGCCGGGACGGGGTTGACCGTGCGAATATCCAGGCCGGTCGCCTTCGCGCGGGTCTCTATCCGGTCGGCGGCATCCAGGATCGCCTGTGCGACTTCTGGGTTGGCCGCGCGCCTGGCAAGGGCCTGTTCCGCTCCGATGATCTCCGTGGTCTCGCCAAACATGGCGGTTCCACCGGCCGAGACGACCTTGTCGTAGAGATAGCCAATGGCCGGGTTGCCGGCCAGACCCGAGGTGGTGTCGGAGTAACCACACTTCACCCCGATGCACAGATGCTCGTCGCCCACCTCTTCTCGTCGAAGCCTGGACGCGTCATAGACCAGTTCTCTCGCGAGCTGGATCCCCTTTGTGATGGCCCCGAAGGTGCCGCCGTCTTTCGCCGGGTCGATCACTTCCACCCGCTTGCCGCTCGCCGCGATCTCGTCCGCCAGCCTCTCGGCCGTGAGCTCCGGGTACCCGACGCCCGGACTCGCCGCGTGCAAAATGACTGAGGCCACGTTGGGATTGCGGCCAAGGCCAGTCAGCACGCGGGCGATGGTCGCTCTGTCGTTCGCTGTGCGTCCCGAGCCGTGATCCGGGGTGATCAGGGTTCTTGTCCCTGTGACGAAGTCGCATATCTTCGATGAGATGAAACCCTGGGGGACGACGAGGACGTAGTTGCGCGTCCCGACGGAGCCGTCGGGCCGAACGTAGCCGAGAAAGCTCATCGCTGGCTCCTTTCTGCCAGATCGCCCCTGGCTCGAATGCCTTCCAGGTTGTGGATGTGTACCATCGCGCCCTGAGGTATCGTGGAGTTGGCTTTCCCGATGGCCTCGCCGTACTTGCGGATGAGCTCACCTTCGCGGATCTCCGTGAGGGAGATCTTGAAGCCGAAGGGGATGACTTCCGCGGCTCGCAGGGTGACTACGTCGGCGCCGAGGATTGCTCCGACCTCCTCACCGGGCTGGATCTCTTCCACGGCGGTGGCGACGTTGTCCATTGGGTGCATGATCACTGCGCGTTTCGCCGGCATGGTTCGCGGCCTCCATTCTGTGAACGTAATGGCGAGGGACTGCGTTGGTTGCCAGCCACAGTATAGATGCCGGCGGCGGTGCGTCAAGGTAAAAGGGGGCATTTGGAGTGCGGCACGTCAGTACCGCACTCCAAATAATCAGCTATTCAGTCGCGCGCTGGACGGTCTGGCTCGAGTTCGCCGGGCCTATCCAGACGGTCTTGACGTTGGTGAACTCCCTTATGCCAAACTCGGATAACTCCCGCCCGTATCCGCTTTGCTTTACGCCGCCGAAAGGCAGTCGCAGGTCGGAGGCGACCATGCCGTTAATGAAGACGGAGCCGGCTTCGATTCGCCTAGCCAGCTGCTTCGCTCGGGCCATGTCCGACGTCCACAGGGCGGCTCCGAGGCCGTACTGGGTGTCGTTGGCCAGGAACAGCGCCTCCTCGACGTCATGGAACCGGACGATGGCCGCCACCGGCCCGAAGGTTTCCTCACGATACACCGGCATGTCGGAAGTGACGTCGGCGAGGATAACCGGGGTGTAGTAGAATCCCGGTGATGGCCGCTTGGCTCCGAGCACCACTTCGGCGCCAGCCACGATGGATGCCTTCACCTGCCGGTCGAGCGCGTCTCTCAGGTCGGCGCGAGCCATTGGTCCCACTTGAGTCGGCCGGTCCATCGGGTCTCCCACCTTCAGGGCTGAAACCGATGCTTCGAATCGATCAATGAACTCGTCGGCAATCGCCTCGGCGACTATGAAGCGTTTCGCCGCGATGCAACTCTGGCCTGTGTTCTGGTTACGGCCGCGCGTCGCCGCCGGCACCGCCGCCTCCAGGTCCGCGTCCTCCAGGACGATGAAGGGGTCCGAGCCTCCCAACTCCAGCACCGACTTCTTGAGAGCGGCCCCGGCCGCGGACGCTATTTTCTTGCCAGCCGCCGAGCTGCCGGTTAGGGTGACCGCGGCGATGCGCGGATCCGCGATGATCTCCTCGGCGGTCGATCCCGAGATCAGCAACGTCTGAAAGACGCCTTCCGGGAAACCGGAGGATCGGAAAACCTCTTCGATGGCCAGGGCGCACTGCGGCACGTTGGAGGCATGCTTGAGGACGGCGGTG
>JAJYKO010000479.1 GCA_021788565.1 Chloroflexota bacterium | reverse complement strand
GCACTCAAATCGTATCCGCCTTCCAGGGTACATACCATCCTTCCGCCGCATAGCTCCTCAGCCAGCGCGCGGATCTGTTCGACAATCCTCCTAAAACCCGGCGTGGTAACCTTCATATTGGCGAGGGGATCGCTCCAATGGGCATCGTATCCAGCCGGCACCAGCACAAAGTCGGGCCGGTAACGGTGCAGCATCGGAGCCACTACCACTTCCATCACGTAGGCGTAGCCTTCATCGCCGGTTCCAGGCGGAAGCGGCACGTTCACTGCAGAACCGCGGCCAGCCGCCGCGCCCGTCTCTGAGTAGCGGCCCGAGCCTGGGTACAGCGGCATTTGGTGGAGGGATAAGGTGAGCACCGCTGGTTCTTCATAGAAGATATTCTGCGTGCCGTTGCCGTGGTGCACGTCGAAGTCCACCACAGCAATCCGCTGAGCGAGCCCCTCGTTGAGAAGATAGCGCGCGGCGACGGCCACGTTGTTGAACAGGCAGAAGCCCATGCCCTTGTCGAACGTCGCGTGGTGGCCTGGCGGCCGCACTGCTACGAAGGCACTTGCCAGCCGTCCTGAGGCAACCGCGGCAGCGGCGTCCATCGCCGCGCCGGCCGCCCGCAGGGCAGCATCCATGGAACCGGCTGAAACGACCGTATCAGCATCCAGCCAGCCTCCTCCGGCGGAGGCCATGCGCACCACCCTGTCCACGTAGGCGGGAGCATGGACCGATTTCAGGGTGTCCGGCTTAGCCGGCAATGCCTCGAGGAATTCCACGTTTCCTAGCTCAGGAGCGGTGTGCAGCCGCCGCATTATGGCTTCCAGCCGCCGTTTCGACTCCGGATGGTCACCTGTATCGTGCAGCAGGCAAACGTCGCTGTAGTAGACCCCTGTCGTCACTTCTGCCCCCACAACAGAAGTGACCCCGCTCTCACGGGGTCACTCTCGTACTCAGCTATCCTGCGCCACGGTCAGTCGAGCGGGACTAGGCACCGAACGCCTCGGCAGCAAGTTCCGGCGTGGTTCCCGCGCTGCCTCCATCTGCGGATTTCAGCAGCGCCTCGAACTGCTCCGCCTCTATGGTCTCTTCCTTCACCAGCGTGGTGGCGATCAAGTCCAACTGGACCTTATGCTCAGTCAAGATTCGCGTCGCGGTCAAGTAGGCTCGTTCGATGAGGCCCTTGACTTCTTCATCGATGATCTCGGCGACCTTTTCGCTGTAATTCTTCTGCTCGCCGATCTCGCGGCCGAGGAAGATCATCTCCTCCTTGTGGCCGAGAGCCATGGGGCCAACCCTATCGCTCATGCCGTACTCGGTCACCATCCTGCGGGCTATCGCCGTCGCACGCTCAATGTCGTTCTCGGCACCGGTCGTCATCTCGCCGTATACCAACCTCTCGGAAGCATGCCCGCCCATCGCCCAGGAGAGGGTATCCTCGAACTGAGATCTCGTCCACAGGTACCGGTCCTCCTTGGGCAGGACCCGGGTGTAGCCGCCCATAGTACCGCGCGCGATGATGGAGATCTTGTGCACAGGATCAGAATGCTCCAGGTACCTGGCCACCAGGGCGTGCCCCGCCTCGTGGTATGCCGTGATCTCCTTCTCTTTCTCGCTGATAATCCGGCTCTTGCGCTCCGGCCCAGCGATCACTCGGTCGACTGCTTCCTCAAGTTCCATGAGGCCGATGGTCTTCTTGTTTCTCCTGGCAGCCAGGATCGCGCCTTCGTTGACCAGGTTGGCCAGGTCTGCACCGGAGAAGCCCGGCGTTTGCTTGGCCAGCACGTCCAGGTCCACGACCTTGTCCATAGGCTTGCCGCGAGCGTGCACCTCCAGGATGGCTCGCCGGCCGGCGATGTCCGGCCTGTCCAGCACCACCTGCCTGTCGAATCTACCGGGACGCAACAGCGCTGGATCCAGCACGTCGGGCCTGTTGGTAGCGGCGATAACGATCACGTTAGTATTCGTGTCAAATCCGTCCATCTCCACCAGGATCTGGTTGAGGGTCTGCTCGCGCTCGTCGTGGCTCCCGCCCAATCCAGCACCCCGCTGACGGCCGACCGCATCGATCTCGTCCACGAAGACGATGCAAGGTGCGTTGCGCTTTGCCTGATCGAACAGGTCCCTAACACGGGAGGCGCCGACACCAACGAACATCTCCACGAACTCGGAGCCGCTGATGCTGAAGAAGGGCACCCCTGCCTCGCCGGCCACCGCCCTGGAGAGCAGGGTCTTGCCCGTGCCAGGAGGACCTACCAGCAGCACCCCCTTGGGAATGCGAGCCCCCAGCGCGGCGAACTTCTCGGGATATTTCAGGAACTCGACTACCTCGGCCAGTTCCTGCTTCGCCTCCTCCACCCCGGCAACGTCGTTGAAGGTGATGGTGGGCTTGTTTCCGACGAACATCCGGGCGCGACTCTTCCCAAAGGACAACGCCTGGTTATTGCTTCCCTGTGCCTGCCTCATCATCAATAGCAGGATACCGCCGAAGAAGATCAGGGGCAGGAAATTGGCCAGAAGGCTCAACCAGTTGCTGAACTGAGGTGGATTCTTGATCTCGATATTGACGTTCTGGATCTGCTCTTTGGAAACGCCGCCATCTGACAGCAGCTGATAGATCGTGGAGTTTTGCTCCTTGAGGGCTTGTGCCTTTCGGCCATCGGTAAAGTCCACCGTCAAGGTGTTATCGGTAACCGTAATCTGCCGAATCTTTCCCTGCTGCACCCCTGTTATCACATCGTTCAGAGGTATCGTCGGGGGCTGCTGGCTTCCAGCGGAAGGGAACATGCTCACGAAGAGAGCAATCACGGCCACAAGGATGATCAGATATACGAAACTGTTACGCAGCCACTTGCTATCCACTCAGTTCCTCCGCGTCAGCCGGGAATTGACGTGCCAGAGCCAGCGCTCTGGACCAATGCAGGCCAATCTCTGGCTTCGGCTAGGTGTTCTGCGAGTACTACTCGAAGTCTACTGAACAATTATACCAGGAACTAGCGACTGCAAACAGCCATGCGAGAGTCAGGGGGCTGGGGTCGGGGAACAGCGCGTGTCCAGTCCATCTTGCCCGGTCCTCCGCCCCCTGCCCCTGGCCCCTATTCGGTGCGCAAAATCCCCACGTACGGCAGGTTGCGATAGAGCTCAGCGTAGTCCAAGCCGTAACCCACCACGAACTTGTTGGGGATCTGGAAGCCCACGTAATCCGCGTCGATCCCCTCTTCTCGCTGCCGCTCCTTCACCAGAAGGGCACATACCTTGACGCTGGCGGGGTTCCTCATGGCCAGGTTGTCCAGGATATACCGGAGGGTAAGGCCGGTGTCAATTATGTCCTCCACCACGAGGATGTCACGACCGTCCACCGCGGAGTCGAGGTCCTTCAGGATGCGCACCACGCCGCTACTCTGGGTGGATGCGCCGTAGGAAGAGACCGCCATGAAGTCTATCTGTAAGGGCAGATCGATCGCCTTAGCCAGGTCCACCAGGAACACGACGGCGCCCTTCAACACACCCAGCAGCAACAGGTTTCGGCCGGCATAATCGCGGGAAATCTGCTGCCCGAGCTCCTTGATTCGCTGCTGAACCTCTTCCTCGCTGATCAGTACACTCTCAACGCGCAGGTCCATTCCACCCTCCCCGGACGGGATAAGGGGACAGGGTTCAGGGGACTGGAAACAGGATTGGCAGGATGAGCCGGATACGTGAACGGGTCCCCTCTATCCTGCACATCCTATCTATCCTGTTTGGCTTTTCTCAGTCCCCTGATCCCCGTCCCCTGCCCCCTGAATTCTGAGATGAAGTACTCGCTTCGTGTCGGCAGTGACCTTGAAGCGCTCGTCTATCCGGTAGCCGGCCACCCACACAACCGCGTCTGGGGTCGCCACCACAGGCACGCCGTCTCGCGCGCTACGGGGCACCTTCTCGTCTACCAGGAAGTCGTGAAGCTTCTTCGGATTGCCCATCCCCAGAGGATAGAAGCGGTCACCGGATCGCCTCCGCCGCACCTCGAGCGCGGGGCCGGTCTTATCGGCGTCCAGATACGCCTCCTGCCGCCCCGCGGAACGGTAGGCTTCCAGCGCCGCCTCGGCCGGGGGCTCCACCAAGCCCGCCTCGATGCCTCCTACCGGAAGGACCGTCTCCCCAGGCACCAGCAGGCGTACCGGCAGCTCCGGCATTTTCAGCCCGAGCACGGAATCGTCTGCGCGACCGGCTAACCAGAAGGAATTGTACCCTTTTTCGAGGTAGATACCCATGGGCAAGTCGGCGCGTGCTCCGACGCGGGCCTGCCGAATCACCTCGAGGGCAACATCCACGTGGACCCTGCCCAGGCCCTCCAGGCTTCCCACCAGTACATGGACTGCCTTGCGCAGAAGATGCCGCTGCAACGGCTCCTCCAGCGTGCCCCAGGTAGCGAGTTCAAATTCTACCCGCTTTTCCCGTACAATTGCCAGATCCGACCACGTTCGATCGAGGATTCCGCCTACAATATCGTAGTCGTCGGCCAGCAGCTCCGAGGTGCTGCTTAGCCTTTCCCTCACCCCCGGAGCGTGTTTCTCCAGCATGGGCATTAGTTGTCCCCGGATCCAGTTGCGCCGGTAAGTGGTGTTCAGGTTGGACGGATCCGTGCGGAATGGAAGCGAGAGCGATACACAGTACGCCGCAGTTTCCGCACGAGAGAGTCCCAGGATCGGCCGGACCACTCGCGGCAGAGCCGGTCCGGATGCCGGCAACTCGGGGGTGCGCCAGTCTAGAGTCAGCAGCTCTGGCCCCAATTGCCCGGGCGCTATCTGCCGAGACGGGCGCATGCCGCCGAGCCCGGCCAGGCCAGAGCCCCGCAGGAGGTTGAGCAGCAGGGTCTCGGCAGCATCGTCGGCGGTGTGCCCGACGGCTATCTGATCCGCCGCCCAACGCTCAGCCGCCCGTATGAGAAACCGGTACCTGGCATACCTGGCTGCCACTTCCTCAGTCAAGTGGTGCCTCGCTCGGTAGGCGGACACGTCTATGGCGGCAACCTCCACCGGGAGGCCCATGCGCTCTGCCAGGCCGCGCACGAACTCCGCCTCAGCCGCTGACTCGGCGCCCCGGAACATGTGATCAAGATGGACCACGGCTAGCTCGATGCGCAACTCGTCGCGAATCCGGAAGAGAATGTCCAGCATGCAGAGGGAATCCTGGCCGCCCGACACTGCGACGACGACCTGGCCCGGGTGGAAGAGTTGCCTGCTCCGGGCGAAGGTCAGTACCCGTTCGACAACAGCATCGGGGTCAGGATTCTGCATGGCCCGCCCTCAGAAAAGCTCGACAAACCACGGAGACACGGAGTGCACGGAGACAACTACTC
>JAJYKO010000478.1 GCA_021788565.1 Chloroflexota bacterium | reverse complement strand
GCAGAGGGGACGGGATGTCCTGTCCCCTCTGTGCCGCCGCCCCGTCCAGAGTCCTGCCGATCCAAGAAACGGCCGTTACTCAGCAGGCACGGGACCTGCGAACTGGTCTCGTGACAAAACTGATCACCGAGGCCGATACTCGTGAAGCGCGTAGTCACTTCTGTCGCGGTTCTCCTGGCAGTCATCGCCTTGATGTTCAGGAACAGGGCGGAAAGACGGGCACAACCGTGCCCTCCGACAAGTGCCCGGACTGAGCCGGAGTTCCTGAGACGCTTCCGTTCGCTCGTCGCAGGCGAGGCCATAGGACGGGTGCTGGAGATCGGCGTCGGCACCGGGGCCAACTTTCCTTACTACCAGCGGGCCGGGCAAATAGTCGCGGTGGAACCGGACCCCTTCATGCTCGGGAGAGCTAAACCAAAGCCAAGGTGGAATCTACATGGAATCCCAGCCAGCCTTTGCGAATCTCACCTTGGACTTGGTATAGAAGGACTTAGGCGGGTGGTTGACACGCCTCTCTCGACATCAGCAATCTACCCCTCCACACAAGAGGAATGCGTTGCCTTCGTCGAATCCCAGCGGCGAGCAATGGAGAGCCGGTTCAGCGGGCCTGGGTTGTGTACTGCAACGGAACCCAGCCAACATATCCTGATGGGTCTGTGACCTCTATCCAGTTCCAGCCATCGCCGCTGGCCGTCTGACCCGTGGGCTTGAGTTCTGTGCCGTCCGGCCAAGCCCTGACCTCGGCATTCCTGGCGACCGTGGAACGGATGTACACCCCGATCCCATACGTGTTGCCAACAACCAGACTTTGACCCGCGGCCGCGTTAGGACGAGCGGGCCCCACAGCCGCCTGTTTCCCCCCGAGCTCGGATACGGTGACGAAAGTGTATCCTTGGGCCCGCAGCTCGCGGATGATCTCCGGCAAGGCCTCGACGGTGTCCAGGTCCCCCATGTGCATCAGGACGATCTTGCCGTCGCCTGCGTGGCCCACCACGTTGGCGACCTCCCTCGCCGCGGGGATGCCGGTCCAGTCCCGGGAGTCGATGTCCCACATCACCACTCGGTACCCCAGCGACTGAGCGATGGCCCGCACGCGAGCGTTGATGTCCCCGTAGGGAGGCCGGAACAGGTGTGAGCTGACCCCGCCCAGGATCTCCCGCCGCACTGCCGCATCGGAGAGGCGCGTCAGGAACGGATGCGAAAACGTGTGGTCGCCGACCTCGAACCGGGCAGCGATGCGACTGAAGGTGGCTGGGTCCCGAAGAGCCCACGACTCCACGGGGAAGAAGGTGGCAGGCACATGGTTGCTCTCCAGGATGTCCAGAACTCGGTTGACGTTCGTGGAGTTGTACCCGTCATCGAAGGTGAGAGCGATCCTCTTGGCCGGGTAGGTTGCGGCGAGGCTGCTGGTTTCTGAGGTGGCGGTTGCCTGAGAAGCCGCGAAGGCGGTCGATGCACCGGCCATAGCGAGAAGAGGCATGAAGAGGATCGTCAACAGCACATGCGCGGGTCGCATGGCATCCATTCCCTCTCGAGGGACCGCCCCCTCGATGGCTACGCAGGGGCACCTGTGGGACTCGGGTACGCGACGGATGTAGTACAGGTAAATCCTAGAGGTTTAGGCGTTTATCGTCAAGTGCGCGCCCATTGTGGGGCGTGGGGGTGATCCCACACGCGGGGGCGGCTTGCGAAGCCCACCTCAGACAGCACCGTCGGCAATCGTCCAGGCGCCCTAACTGCCCCCTGTGCCAGCGAGGCGTCTAAACCAAAGCCGGAGTGGAAATTACATAGTCATGAGCGTCATGGGTGCGGGTTTCGCCTTGGCTTCAGTTTAGGAAGCGGGCAGACAGGTTGGGACTGGAGGTCGAGCTCCACCAGGCGGCCGCGGAGGCCCTACCTTTCCCCGACGCGTCCTTCGACACGGTTGTGGCAACCCTCGTCTTCTGCTCAGTCACGGACCAGGACCGGAGCCTTGCGGAGGTGAAGAGGGTCCTGAGGCCAGGCGGCACCTTTCGCTTCTTGGAGCACGTTCGGGCAGACGGGAGGCTGGTCGGGGAGGCACAGGATCTTCTCACACCCCTATGGCAGCGGGTGGGCGCCGGCTGCCATCTGAACCGTCGCACCTCGGAGAGCATCGAGGCAGCCGGCCTCGAGATCGAAGAACTGCGGCAGGAGGGCCGATCTTCGCTCTTCCCCATCGTGGGTGGGGTGGCCAGGGACAGGGATGAGTCTCACGGTTGAGGGACGGGCAGCTCAAGGCGGGGGAGGCGGAACCTACCCGAAACAGGGAAAGGACTGGGCACTGTCCAATCTGACCAGATCTGCGGGAAGACGCCTGGCCACCCTCCCGCCTCCGCGCGACCACATCCGGCAAAGCCTCCGGTGAACGCGAAGGCGGGAGGGATTACCGGCTGTGCTCAGAACCTCTCTATCTCCTTGTTGATCTCGGCCAGGCGCTCCTCCAACTCCCTCTTTTCGGACGCCAACTCCTCCCTGCGCTCGGACCGGGTTGGTCCAGGCCCAGCGCCCCACCAGCATGGGCAGCCTTGCCAGAACCCTGCCCATGGCGGCGGGCCGTAAGACTGGCCCGGATAGTCAGGAACCGACCGTCCCCAACGACCGTAACCCCACATATGGATTTCACCTCCTTCCTATCCTAATTCTCAAACCTTCTTTCTCAAACCTTCCTCATGGTCACCCGGAAAAGTCGGCGTGGGAGTGTCCCCTCCTCGAACTCCACCACGTCGAGCAGCTCGTAGCCCGCCGATAGCCGCTCGACCAGCGAGCGGCTGAAGAAGTGGACGATAAAGCCGCCAACCTCGTACATGTCGTCGCCGCGGTCTATGCCCGCCCCATAGTGGACATCGGCCGTGGTGCGCACGGTGTAGACGCAGAGCCCTCCTGGCCGCAGCACCCGGCGAACCTCGGCCGATAGCCGTTCGAGCTCGGGAGTCGTCAGAGCCATGCAGAAGAGCATATGGGAGTAGCAGGCATCGAAGCTTTCGTCGGCGAATGGCAAAGGCTCCCGAACGTCGTAGCGGGATGCAGAGATGAACTCGGACAGGCCGGCGCCATCCGCCCTGGTCCGGATCGTCTCGACCGCCTCTTCGGTGTAGTCCAGCGCCCGGACCCGCAGCCCCTCGCGGGCGAAGTACAGGGTATCTCGCCCCTGGCCGGCCCCGAGCTCAAGGAGATCGACCTTTCCATCGGCCAGGAAGAGCTCGGCCGCCGCCCGTGCGGGGTCGCTAGGCTCTGCACCGAACATCTCGGGGTGACCGGCGAAGGTCCTGTCCCAGTGCTCCCGCTGCCGGTCCAGGACCGCCCGATCGGCGCGGGGGGTCTCGGGCCCGCCCTGCCATCGTCTCTCGAAGTTTCCCTCTTCCATATCCCCTCCCTCAGCTTTGCTCGCCCTGAGCTGTCCTGGGCGCGGCCTTCATCTCCTCGGCCATCCTGCCCAGCAGGCTCTCGGCCAGCCTCTCTCGTTCGGCGGAGTCCAGCCCCTCGGTGATCCTGGGTATGCAGACCCCCATCATCGTCTGCATGAAGGCGATCTTGTCGGCCAGCTCCATCCCGGCGAACATCTGGCCCATCATCTCGGCCATCATCGACTGGATGTCCTCTTTGGACATCTTGTCCATCATGCGGCCCATCATCATCTCCATCATCTTGTCCATCATCGCTTTGTTCCTCCAGTAGTCGAGCGCTCGCCTGCCGTGCCCTTCCAGGAGTACACCCTGGCGACGCCCCTCTCATATTCCTCCAGGCCGATGGTCCCCCGAACGTATCGGTCCTTCAGGCTCTCAACGAGGGCGTCCTGGTACTGCTGTCGGGTGATCACCCCCAGTGCGTACCGCGCTCGCAAGCCCTCGTCCGGAGCAAGAGGCGCCTGCGTGCGCACTGAGCGGCCGCGGGTGACCAGCACAGCCAGAACGGCCGCCAGCAGGACCGGCACGGCCAGAATCGCCGGCACCCGGCCGCCCGCGGCTACTCCGGTCATGAGGGCCACCAGCATGGTCCCCGTGACGGCCAGCCCAAAGGCCACGGGTAGCATGGGCAGCGCATAGCCGATCACTACCCCGCCCTCGCCGGGCTGGCCTCCCATCATGCCCACTGAACACGCCGGAGCTATCGGTACTTCGCGCCGCATTCCCGCGTTCGGCCGTGGCCTCATCATCCCGCACATCATGGTTATAGCCTTCCCTTCCTCAGGCGAGGAGATCCCGGCGCATCTCCTCGTACTGCTCTCTCGTGATCTCGCCGGCCGCATATCGTCGCTGGAGAATGTCCAGGGGCCTTTCCGTGCCCCCACCAGCCTGCCGGTCTGGCCCGTCCCCTGGCCCCCATCCCGACCTACGAGAGGCGAAGGGGCCGCTCGACCCGAACATGAAGAACAGCATCACGACCATGAAGATCAGCCCGATGATCGGGAATATCTCCCAACCAAGCCACGGTCCATAGAATGGCATCGCCTTCTCCTTTGCTAGACCCGCTCGGCCTCACCGAGCGAGGCCGCCAGCTCCTTGCACGCTTCCACGGTCTTCCAGACCGCCTCGCCCGCCAAGCAATAGTAGTTGAACGGCCCCCGCCGTTCGGCCCGCACGATCCCCCGATCCCGCAGCACCTTCAGGTGGTGTGACACCAGGGGCTGGGGAAAGCCGGTCTCCTCCACGAGGAGATTGACCCACTTTCATTCGGGGGTGAGCGCCACCACGATCTGGAGGCGGGTGGGCTCGGCGAGGGTCTTAAAGATCTCAGCCAGGACGAGCGCCGAAAACTCCACGGGTCCCTCCTGCTAAATCAACTCTGCTACATATGCAGCACCATAAATATCACATCTCGGCGGCCGCTGTCAACCCCCGGCTCGTCGGTCCGTCGTGACGTCGGCGAGCCGGGGGCTCCGGAGAGTGCTGTGCTACAATAATCCCTGTGAACAGGCTCCTCCTCCTTTTCGTTGGGCTGTCCCTTCTTCTTGCGGGCTGCGCGGCTGAGCCCAGCATCAATGTCAGCCTGTCGAAAAACCTCCTGAACGGCACGGTAAGGGCGCCTGTCCAGCCGGACGACGGCGCCCTGATCGTCGGTTTTGACCGTCGCCTCGAGCCCAAGGAGGACGTCCGTATGTACGCCCCCCTCCTCGCCTACCTGGAGCGAGCCACGGGACGAGCTTTCCGTCTCCACGTCACACCTCGTGACGGCAATGTGGTCGACGAGGTCGGGGCAGGGCAGGTCGACTTCGCCATAGTGGGAACACTCAGCTACCTTCAGGCCCGCGAGCGCTTTGGAGGGAGAGCCCTGGCGAGAGGGCTCAACACCGAGGGGGAGCCGACCTAT
>JAJYKO010000477.1 GCA_021788565.1 Chloroflexota bacterium | reverse complement strand
ATCGATGTTGGTCTTGCCGGTGCCAGGCATGACCAACATCAGCAGTGCACCTCCATCGGGGACGCCGTCACCCTGGATCGCGCTCAGGTTGGGGATGCCGGCCTGCGTCACAGCCTCGTGCTCCGCATTTGATCTCTCAATACCACTGGAAAGAGAACCCAACAGCCGTCGATGGCTCTTTGGCGACCCCTGCAGCGTTTCTGGCGCTCGGTAACCTTGTATAAACATTGTCGCCGCTCGGAATCCAAAAGTCAACGCCCCCGAGGCCGGTGCTGGACGAAGTCTAGGCAGCCTGCTCCGCGCGATTGGGCTCGATGGAGAGGGTCTTCCCGTTGGGCCCTCTCTCGACGGTGAGCCGGGTCCGCTCCAGGCGGGAGTAGTCCGCGGGGTCGACGATAAGAAGGGTTCGCCCCATGAAACTCATTACCCGATCGGCGGGTCGCGGGGATTCCAGCGAGAGGTGGGCGCCGCTCCGCGTGAGGTTCAACCGCAGCCCAACTCGCGTGGCGCCCTTCCGGAGTTCCGGCTGGCTCTCCGTGGCCGTTTCCAGGCGGGCGAGGATCAATTCCATTGCGTCATCAGAGATTTCGAACAAGGGTTACCTCCAAATTCCTGGGTGGACCAGCCAGGGGTATCTGCATGAGTGGCCAGCCTGCTCAGTGGAAATGGCCGTGATCACGAACGGCCATATGTGATTTCTGATTCATGTAATTTGCATACACCGTACCACCAGATGACGGTCTGGGAATGGTGCACGGTAATTGTCACTCCATCTACCCGCTCTTGTGAACCATCCCATACTCACTGTGGCGTGGCATTAAGCTTAGTAGTTCTCAGCGAGAACCTCGAAGTAAGCCTGCGGATGGGCGCAGGCAGGGCATGCCTTCGGCGCCTGCTCGCCCTCGTGGATGTATCCGCAGTTTCGACATCGCCACACCACAGGCCGGTCTTTCTTGAAGACGGTGCCGGCCTCGACGTTGGCCAGCAGACCCGTGTAGCGCTTTTCGTGCTGCTTCTCCGCCACGACTACGGCTTCCAGGATGGCAGCCGCACTGCCGAAGCCCTCCTCCCGGGCAACCTTCGCAAAATGTGGGTACAGTTCCGTCCATTCCTCCCGTTCTCCACGGGCGGCGGCGCGGAGGTTCTCAGCCGTCGTACCGATTACACCGGCCGGGAAGGTCGCCTGGATTTCTAACTGGCCCCCCTTGAGCAGACTGAAGAATCGCTTGGCGTGTTCCTTCTCTTGATTCGCCGTTTCCTCGAAGATGTCGGCGATCTGCATGTAGCCGTCCTCGCGGGCCTTGCTGGCGAAATAGCTGTAGCGGTTTCGCGCCTGGGATTCTCCAGCGAAGGCTGCCATGATATTCTTCTCGGTTTGTGTGCCCTTCAATTCCACAGCGCTATCCTCCTAATCTAGTGTTGACTCTGTTGGCGTCATGGTCACGCCGGATGGTTCCCCCGGCGGTACGTGACCGTTCCGCTTGTCCGCTCCCGACATCAGCGCCGTGATCATGTCGATGGGCACTGGGAAGATGATGGTGGAGTTCTTCTCCACGGCGATCTCCGTCAACGTCTGCAGGTAGCGGAGCTGCAGGGCCGTGGACGACCGGTTCAGCATGTCCGCCGCATCGGCCAGGCGTGCGGAGGCGTCAAACTCCCCCTGGGCGTGGATGACCTTTGCCCGCTTCTCGCGCTCTGCCTCGGCCTGCTTGGCCATGGCCCGCTGCATGGACTGCGGCAACTCCACGTCCTTCACTTCCACCACGCTGACCTTCACGCCCCAGGGTTCCGTCTGCTCGTCGATGATCTTCTGGAGGCGCTGGTTTATCTGGTCGCGTTGAGCCAGCAGCGTGTCCAGGTCGGATTGACCCAGCACTGCTCTGAGGGTGGTCTGGGCGATTTGGGATGTGGCCCGGACATAGTCCAGCACCTTCACCACGGCCATATTTGGGTCGATCACCTTGAAGTAGAGGACCGCATTCACCTTGACGGTGACGTTGTCGCGAGTGATAACCTCCTGAGGGTCCACCACCAGGGTGATCACCCGGAGGTCGATCTTCATCATCCGGTCGACACCCGGGATGATGAAGAACAGGCCGGGACCCTTGGCACCTATGAGCCGCCCGAGACGGAAGATGACCCCTCTTTCGTACTCCTGCACCACCTTCACGGCGGAGGTAAACAGGATGAAGGCAAGAACAACCAGGATTATCACACTCACGCCCATGGAGGATAGGAACTCCATTTCGAAACTCCTTTCGCATTCTCGATGCGCTTTATCTGGCCTCGATGCCTTCCCTACGCCGCGCCGCGCCAAACCCAGCCACAGAGACGGCAGGAATCGGCCGCCGTCTGGATGGACTCCCCGCAACGCGGGCATCAATTGTCCATTGGCAGCAGCGTACACGTAACCCGCGCCCCTCGTCGTCTATCAAAGGTTTATTCGAGGATTAGATTGTGGTTGCGGCCGCGGCCCCTAATCCCCCGCCCCGATATCTAATCCTTAACTAAGCCTTCGGGTGGATGACGGGGAGCGTGGGTTACGCCTACGCTTCTTAACAGCACCGGATCGTAGATGCGGTGGACGGATCAGCAAGGATTGGTGTGCACCAGGAAAAGGAGACATCGTAAATGGATCTATTCAGCACTCTCGTCGTGGGGCTCATCGCCGGCTTTCTCGCCAGCCGGTTCATGGGCGCTGGGGGCTACGGCCTCATCGGGGACATAGTAGTTGGGGTCCTCGGCGCGTTTGCCGGCGGATGGCTGGCAGCGCGGTTCCTGGGGATCGACGTGACGGGGATCAACGTCACAAGTGTCGCCATCGCGTTTGGTGGCGCGGTGATCCTGATCGCCATCTTTCGCGCACTGGTGCCGGGACGGCGGGGTCTGGGCCGGTTCCTGGGGAGGTAGGAGCGGCAGGGCTTCGGCCCAAGTGATAGGCCGCGTGGGGTAGGGTTACGACGCTGCTAGTGTCCGTTCGTTCGCACCGGCAACGTCCGGAGCAGCAAGCGAGAATTTAGTAGAGAGGTTTTGCAATGAGTATTCTAGTTTGGCTCATCCTGGGGTTGGTCGCTGGTTGGATCGCAAGCATGCTCGTCGGAGGGGGCTACGGCCTGATCGGCGACATCATCGTTGGGATCATCGGCGCGTTTCTCGGTGGCTGGCTGGGATCTATGTTCCTGGGGATTGATGTGACCGGGCTCAATTTCACGAGCATCGCCCTGGCGGTAGGTGGGGCAGTCATCGTGCTCGTGGTCTTCCGCGGCTTGTCGTCAGGCAGGCAGAGGATCTAGCGCCGTCCGGAAGCGTTACCGGTCGTTCTTCGACCGGTTGCTGTCGATCTAGGCACGTTTGGCCCGCGGTTCTGTAGCCGCGGGCTTCTCGTCTACGCGCAGGGGCGAGGAAGCTCTAGTGTAAGGCTATTTGTGAGGCAACTGCGGCTTTCAGGCTGCTCGGTCGTCAGGAACAGATTTGGGATCTTTGTCAGAGGGCGCGTTAGCCTCCTCGGACGCCTTCATCAGGTTGGCGACCGCGGCCTGGACAGCGGCGGCAATGGGGATCGCCAGCAGGGCACCAACGAGTCCGCCGAGGGCCGTGCCAATAAGCAGTGCCAGCACGACCGTAAGCGGCGTGAGCCCGACGGCCTTTTCCATGATCCGCGGGACGAGCACGTTCGACTCGACCAGGTGGAGCACGACGGTGTAGCCGGCCAGCAGGAGCGCCAGGTGCGGCGACAGGGCCAGCGCGATCAAAATCGCTGGTATCGTGCCGAGATACGGACCGACCATGGGAATCGCCTCTGCCAGCCCCGCGAACACCGCCAGAAGCAGCGCGAAGGGCAAGCCAAGGACCATATAGCCGATCCCCTGCACGATTCCGATGATCAGCATGAGCAGGAGCTGGCCGCGCACCCAGGCGCCCAGCTTCGTCTCGACATCCTCCCAGATGCTCAGGACTCTCTTACGATGCTCCTTGCCCACGGAGTGGACAAGGAGTCGCCGGAGGAGCAGCCTCTCGGAAAGCCAGAAGTAAGCGATCACGAAAACCGTGAAGATGGCGAAGATCGTTTCAAAGACTGTCAGCGTGACGAATGCCAGCTGCGACAGCGCTCCCGTGGTGAACACCGACGAGAGCAGTGACCCAATCTGCTCGGGTCGCAGACTGTCAACCGCTGACGTCGCGACGTCGCGAATCGGCCCGGCTGGTAACCCCGCCGCCAGGTCACCGAGGCTGCGGGAGAGCTTTGGAAGGTCGGAGGTCAGCGACGATGCCTGCGAGCCTATCGCCTGGCTGGCTACAAATCCGAAGGAGACGAGCAGGCTCACGATCACGAGATAGATGCCGAGTACACTCGGCCCCCGAGCGACGCCGCTCCTGCGGAGCCGGGCTACGAGCGGCTCGATCCCCGTTGCCAGCAAGACCGCCAGGACCAACAGCAATAGCACGTGGCCGATCAGGTTGACGAAGGAGAACGCCTGAACCGTCAGGACGACGACCGCCGTCGCCAGCGCAACGTTCACGAGATCGAAGCGTATTCGTTCAGTCATAAGTACCGGGAAGAAGCCGTGAGAAGTTCGATCAGAAGGGATCGGCCCCACGGTATCCCCAGCCCACCTTTCTTGTCGCCTGTCCACGGCTCATTCACTGAATCAACCGGACCTCACGGCCCCCTGCGGGCTGGGCGCCCACTCGGGCAACATTCCGCCAGAGATGAGGGGCCGGAGGTGCCCGGCCCCTCATCCTAAACACCCACCTCTCGTGTCGTGGTGGTCCGCTGCTGAACCATCAGCGACGTGACCGAGCCTTCGCCGCCTACAGAGTCCGCCGGCGCGGAGAGATCGCCCGGAAGATGCCGATCAGGATGACCGCACCGACTATCGAGAGGACGATACTGGTGAAGTTGACCCCGGTCACGTCGATCCCAAGTAGCGTCGATCCCAGCCAGCCACCGAGAAACGCGCCAAGGATCCCGATCACGATGTCGCCGATGAGGCCGTAGCCCCCAGCGCCCATGAGTAAACTGGCGACCCAGCCGGCGATGAGCCCCAGAACGATCCAAGCAAGTATGGACATAGTATTTACTCCGTTTCCTGATTCACTCGATTCCTAATATTGGTACCAGTGGTTCGGTTAAGGCATCCAGGATACACAGGATACAAAGGCCAGATCCATGCCATGACGCCCCAGCCGCCCCGCGAGGCCGCTTCTAGGCGCCCTCCTTGCCACGCCTGAGGAACAGCAGGAGCAGAAGACCACCTCCAATCCAGAAGGTGAACAACAAATTGCCTGCCAAAATCCCCTCTGGTCCCATCGCCGGCACTCCAACACTT
>JAJYKO010000476.1 GCA_021788565.1 Chloroflexota bacterium | reverse complement strand
GCAGTCCCACTTACTTCAAGCAATACTTCGATAGCCACGGGGGAGTAGACGCTTTCGGCTTCCCGAAGGAGGAGCCGAAGATGCGCGACGGAATGTGGACCCAGCGGTTTCAGGCGGCGGTCTTCCAGTACCATCCGGAGAACGATGTTGAGGGCTTTGTACCCGGAACGAACATTCCACTGCGCAACTTCCGAGTGCAGCTAGAACTGCTGGGCGATCGGTTCATAGAGGCGAACAGGCTGACGTATCGGTGAGCCGCGCTGCGGGCGGAGCGGAGCGTCCGCTGGCCTCCGCTGCTTGAAGGTGCCGGCCTAAGCATGCTACTATCTCGCGGCTGTTGCTCTATCAATGTCGGGCAGGTTTCGCCCAGACGCGGCGAACCTGTTTTTCGCAGACAGGAGAACCACATGCAAGACTCATGGCGCAAGCACTTCCGCGTTGGCGTGATCCAGTTCATGATGTTCACCGACTCTCCGGGCAACGATGCCCGCACGATCGAGACCGCGCGACAGGTATTCCTGGACGACTTCTTCAGCGCGCTGGCCGTGGGTCGGATGTCCGACGATGCCATGAAGTCGCTAAGGAGCATGGCTGCCGATGCCCACGGTTCGCTGGCCATTAGCGCCGCTCCGTTTATTCTCGGGAACAAGCTCAACCTCGCCAGCCTCGACGAGTCCGGCAGGCGTGCTGCCGTAGAGGCCCTCAAGAAGAGCGTCGACGACGCATACTTCCTGGGCTCTCCGATGCTCGAGGTATTGGACGGAGGACAGTCCTACCCGGGCCCGGAGAAGGAGCAGGAGGCCGTGGATCAGTTGGTGCGCTCGCTGAAGGAGCTCTGCAAGTACGCGGAGGACTCTGCCAAGGGCCGCAAGCCGCTCTGGGTCGTGCTGGAGACGTTCGATCGTGCCATCGACAAGAAGAGTCTGGTCGGTCCCAGCGAACTCGCCGTACAGGTGGCGAAGCGGGTGCGAGAGCAATACCCTCGCTTTGGACTTACCATCGACATGGGTCACCTGCCGCTCATCGGGGAGCGGTATGTAGACTCCTTGAAGACCGCATCCGAGTACATCGTTCATGCGCATCTCGGCAGCTGCATCAAGGATGATCCGTCCCACGCCTTCTACGGTGATAGCCATCCGGCCTTCGGCGTCGAGGGGGGAGCGGCTGATGTGGAGGAGCTTACCGAGTTCTTCGCGGCGCTTCAGGAGATCGGCTACTTCCAAAAGCAGCTACCTACCGGACGGCCATGGCTCACCTTCGAGGTAAAACCGCAGCCCGGTCAATCGCCAGAGTTGGTGATGGCAAACTGCAAGCGCGTGCTCAAGGAAGCCTGGGCCAGGCTGTAGCGTCGAGCCTGCCCGCTTATCGCCCCACATAGTCGAGAGGAGAGTTGCCATGGTTGATACGGCGGAATCCAGCGTTGAGAGCCGTCTAGCTGCTGTTGCTGCCAATTTCCCTCGCTGGGAGAAGATCAAGGACATTGTCGATCAGACGCTCGACATAATGTTCAACTATCGGCAGAGCGGTCATCCAGGGGGCAGCCGGTCCAGAGTGCACATGGTGCTGGCTACCTTGCTCTCCGGGGCCTCCCGATGGGATATTCGTCATCCGGAGAAGCGGTTCGGCGATCGTTTCATAATGGTTGGTGGGCACACAATTCCGCTGATCTACGCGATTCTGGCAGTCTTCAACGAGGCGATGCGGGTCAAGTACGCTCAGACCAAGGACCCCAAGTACCTGGTACCGGGCGCTCCGGAGCGGGTTCTGACCTGGGAGGATCTGCTGGGCTTCCGGCGCAACAAGGGCCTCTCGGGTCACGCCGAGATGGAGGGCAAGACTCTCGTTCTCAAGTTCAACACCGGTCCTTCCGGTCACGGTGCCCCCGCGGCGGCAGGTGAGGCGATGGCGCTCAAGCGTGCGGGCGCGGACGGGGTCAAGGTGTTCGCCTTCGAGGGCGAAGGTGGGCTGACACCCGGTGGGGTGGCAGAGACGAAGAACACCGCCTGGGGACTGGGACTCGATAATCTCAACTTCATCATCGACTGGAATAACTACGGCATCGACGACACTCCCATAAGCGCGGTGGTTCCAGGCACTCCTGCGACCTGGTTCGGTTCCTTTGGCTGGCGTGTTGTCGGCACAAAGCAAGGATCCGAGTGGGAGCCTGTCACCCGGACGTTGATGGAGCTATCGTTCGGTCCCAACCCAGACAAGGTGCCTAGTGCCGCGTGGCTGAAGACTCGTAAGGGTCGTGGCTACGGTGTGTACGATAACAAGTCGCACGGCACCCCAATGCCGATGAACTCCGAGGGCTTCTGGAAGAATGCGGCGGCCTTCTCCGACAGATATGGAGTTAAGTTCATCGGCTTCAACGAACCCGCGCCCAAGGATGCGGACGTCATCAAGGAGCAGTTCAGGGCCAATCTGGAGATTGCCATGAGCGTGCTCAAGTCCGACCAGGAGTTGGTGGACTATCTCGCCAACCGCCTGGTGGAGTTGGCCGACACCGTACCGACCGAGGTCCCTTCATTCCGGCTGAACGCTAGGGGCAACCCCTGGAAAGATGAGCGGCTGTACGACTTCGAGAACTATCCTTCTGAGATGTATGCGAAGCCCGGAGAGAAGGCGGCTAACCGTGCGGCGCTGGCCAAGTTCGGGGCATGGGTCAACGCGTTCGGCCGAGAGCACTACGGCCGCCCCCTGTTCCTGGCGTGCTCCGCCGATCTGGCGGCTTCCACGAACATCAACGGCTTCGCTCAGAAGTGGGGCGATACGCCCGGATGGGGCGTTTACGATCGCGATAGCAACCACGAGGGGGCGCTACTCCCTACGGAGATCACGGAGTTCACGAACGCTGGTCTCCTGGCAGGAATGGCGTCGGTCAACTTCGCTGAGCATCCATTCGACGAGTTTCAGGGGTTCTACGGCGCCACCTCTACCTATGGCTCTTTCGTATACCTGCACTACGGGTTGATGCGACTGTACAGCCAGATGGCTCAGGACTGCCAGATCAAGCTGGGCAAGGTGCTGTGGGTCGTCGGACACTCGGGTCCCGAGACTGCCGAGGACTCGCGAACGCACTTCGGGATCTTCTCTCCTGGCGTCACTCAGCTCTTCCCGGAGGGGCACGTCATCGACGTGCATCCATGGGAGCACAACGAGGTGCCGGTGGTGATCGGCGCCGCCCTCAAGACCAGTGCCCCGATTGTGGCGCTCCACCTGACCAGACCGGCCGTGCAGATACCGGACCGAGCGGCGCTGGGCATGGACTCGCACTTCGCGGCGGCCAAGGGTGCCTACCTGATAAGGAACTACAGGACCGGCCAGAAACCGATGGGCACCATATTCGTCCAGGGCACCATGAGCACTGCCAACGTGGTGACACTGTTGCCGGAACTGGACAGGGCTGGACTGAACGTGAAGATCGTGGCGGCCATCAGTCCCGATCTCTTCAGGATACAGCCTGCTTCGTACAGGGATAGCCTGATCTCCGAGGCCGACTGGATGGACTCCATGTGCATAACCAACAGGGCGCGGAAGCTGATGCGCGACTGGATGGTGAGCAGCTTATCCGAGGAGTACACTCTTTCCTCCGACTGGGATGACCGATGGCGCACCGGCGGGACGGTGGAAGAGGTTTACGAGGAAGCGCACCTCTCCCCGGACTGGATCCTCAAGGGGATCGAGCGCTTCGTGTCGGATCGCGAGAAGAGGCTCGGCCGGGTCGCCGCGATGCTCGATGCAGCGAGAGGCCGGTAAGCACTAGTCGATCAATGCCGATCGAACGGGAGTCCCCGCCCGTCATCCCCGCGCAAGCGGGGATCCAGGCTCACAGCGCAGTCGCGAGACCGATCCTGGATGCCCGCCTTCGCGGGCATGACGATGTCGACGAGTCCGACATTGTGGGGCATACGTGGTACGAATGAGTTCACCAGCAGCGGGTCGGGGGCGACCCGCTGCCGCCTTCTAGCTGGCCCCAAAGACCTCCATCGTCTCCACTCGAGCTTCTGGAGCGACCAGCAGCACGTTGGCCCTGACGTCCTCCAGGTGGGCGCGAACTGTCTCCTCGCCGATCCCCGCGGGCGCGTACACCATGAACAGGACGTCTTTGGTCTCCCTGGTGATCCGTGTGCGCTGATCCGGTCCGTAGATGACGCTCGAGATTACACCCAACTCATCAGTCATCATCATGTCTCGTGGCTTCATCTGCTGCTCCTGCCCGTCGAGCCGAACGAACCGCTCGGTGCCCGTGGCTGCATCGATGGTCACTGGAAGTCGAACCGCTGCCAGGTCGTGGCCTGCGGTTAGCAGTAGGTTCTGCAACTCGGCCAAAAACATGGCTTCGACCAGGGCCGCGACGCTGGGGATATCCTTGCCTCGAAGAGCCACAGATTCCAGTTGCATCTGGACGTGATAGCTCTTTCCGAACCGCTTGTAGTAGGCGACGTAGGGCTGAATTCGTTCGAGTCTCTTCAGCACGCTGGCGTCCTGTCCCGCGAAGCGAGCTCGAAGTTGCAGTTCCAACTCCGCCTTTCGTGCTTCCAGGGCAGGGTGGCGCTCCGGATTGGCCGCGCCCCGCATCATGAGGATTCCCGCCGTAGCTCCAGGGTACGTCGCTATCCACGACTCGGACACCCTGATCATCTTCGTGTCCTCCGTCTTATCCTGTTCTTCTGTCTCGCCTCCACGATAGCGGCCCGATTGTACGCCATGGGCCGACTGCCATCCATCGGCGGACAACGGCGTGTGTCACAAGATGCCCCGGCCCTGCGGGTTGTGATTTTGCGACTCGGACTGCTAGGGGGTGAAGGCCGATCGGAGGCGGTTGCGCAATGCAACCAACAGGATTACACTTGGAGAGACGGAGGTGGATGGATTTGGCAACACTGCACGTACGCAATGTGCCCGACGACATATATGAGCGTGTCCGACAGCTGGCCGCCCGAAGGAATCGCTCCATCAGTGCGGAAGTGGTCAGTCTACTCCACCTGGCAACAGCACGCCTCGATGAGGATGCTCTCTACGAGCGGATCAACAGGCGGCGGAGCGTCTTGCGTCGGAAAGTGGGCGAGTTTCCTTCTAGCGTCACGCTGATCCGGGAAGACCGTGACCGATGAGCGGCGCGGAAGGAGAGCGCATTCCGGTCTGTGTCGTCGACGCCAGCGTACTGGTGAAGCTGTTCGTACCTGAGGATGGCTCAGAAGCGGCGGTAGCTGTTGTCCGAGGCGATACTGGCCATGACACGCTGAGGATAGTGCCGGACCTGGCGTACTTGGAGTGTGCGAACGTAATCTGGAAGCTGGTCAAGCGCGGTATGCTGGCCGGTGATCTAGCT
>JAJYKO010000475.1:1213-5352 GCA_021788565.1 Chloroflexota bacterium | reverse complement strand
AGCTGGCCGCACCCCTGGCTGTGCATCACCGGCGCGCCGCCGATCTCCTGGGATATCCGGCGCGTCGTCTCGTTGGCGCACCCTACTGAGGAGATCACCGCCAGATGGTTTCGCACCCCGACTCCGCCGTCGGGGCGCTCATATCCCATGAAGTTCTGCGTGTTCATGAGGCTCCTTACAGACCAAGATAGGCTTCCTTCACGTAGGGATTGTTCTGAAGCTCGGCGGTTGTTCCCTGGACGGTTATCCGGCCCGTCTCGAGCACGTAGCCCCGTTGGGCGACGTGCAGCGCCTGGGCCAGGTTCTGCTCCACCAACAGTATGGCAACACCCGTCTTACCGATGTCCACGATTCTGCTGAACATCATCTCGACGATCACCGGAGCCAGGCCGAGGGACGGCTCGTCCAGCATCAGCAGCCTTGGCTTAAGCATCAGAGCCCGACCGATAGCCAGCATCTGCTGCTCACCGCCGGAGAGGGTCCTGGCCTCCTGTTTCTGCCGCTCTCGCAGTCTAGGGAACAGCTCGAAGACCACCTCCATGGTTTGCCTGCGGCCCGCCTTTGCGCGGCTGGAATACGCGCCCAGCAGCAGGTTCTCCGTGACGTCCAGCGTCTGGAAGACCCCGCGACCCTGGGGAACGTGAGCTATTCCCAGGTCGGGCAATTTGTGGGCGGGCAGCTTCAGCAGGTCCTGCCCGTCGAAGCTGATCCGCCCTGCCGAAGGCTTCAGCAGGCCTGATATGGTCCAGAGGGCGGTCGTCTTCCCCGCGCCGTTGGCTCCCAGGAGCGCGACTATCTCCCCCTCGTTTACCGAGAAGGAGAGGTCGTAGAGCACCTGAACGTCGCCGTAGCCCGCGTTGATTGCCCTAATTTCCAACATGTTGGTACCCCGGTCCAAGATAGGCTTCGATTACCCTCTGGTTGCCGGCCACTTCCCCCGGTGTCCCTTCGGCGATCTTCTCGCCGTGGTCCAGCACCACAAGCCGGTCTGAGACGTTCATGGTGGCCCGCATGACGTGTTCGATCACCAGCATCGTCAGTCCCGTCTCCTTGAGGTGCCTGAGGATCTCAATGGCGTCGTCGATCTCCCGGGGGTTCAGACCGGCCAGCGCCTCGTCCAGCATCAGCAGCTTCGGCTTCGTTGCCAGGGCCCGGGCGATCTCCAGCTTCTTTCGGTTCTGAACGGTGAGGCTCTTTGCGGGTATACGCGCAAAGGGCGCCAGGTGCAAGATCTCCAGTGCTTCTTCGGCGGCGGCTCGGGCCAGCGCCCGATCGTCAGTGCGCAGGAACGCCCCGATCATCACATTGTCGACGGTGGGCAGGTCCAGGAAGGGTTTAGAAGCCTGGAAGGTACGAACGACTCCGAGGGTGGCTACCTGGTTTGGCTTCAGCCCCACCACATCCCTACCCTCCAGCACCACCCGACCCGTGTCGGCCCGAAAGTAGTTGGTGATCAGGTTGATCACAGTGCTCTTGCCGGCCCCGTTGGGGCCAATGAGACCGAGGATCTCTCCCCTGCCGATCTGGAAGCTCACGTTGTTGACGGCGACGAGACCGCCGAACCTCTTCGTCAGTCTCTCGATACTCAGCAGTGCGTCGGCCATCTATGCCCCCTTACCGAAGAGACGGCCCTGGAGTGCCCGGTAGGGGCGCTCCAGCCAGATGATCAGACCCCGAGGGCTGAACAGCACGATCACTATCAGCAAAATCGCGTATAGGATCAGGGATGCGCCTGCCCTGCTGCTCCCGAGCCAGGCGTTGCTCATCTCTGTCAGGGGGATCAAGATAGCCGCGCCCAAGACTGGTCCCCACACTGTTCCCATCCCGCCGATGATTGCGATAAGGACGATCTTGATCGACAGGTCAATGCTCGCCACGCTGTCCGGATCGACGTAGGCGATGTAAACCGTGTAGAACACGGCGACTAGAGCCGTCAGGGCCGCGCTCAGCATCAACGTCTTCAGCTTCGTCATCGTGAGGTCCACGCCTATGGACTCGGCGGCGTCCTGGTCACCCCGGATGGCAGACAGGTAGTAACCCGTTTTGGAGGTGGAGACACGGTATCCGGCGTAGACGGTGAGCAGCAGAATCGCGAGAGCGAGGTAGTAATACGGCTCCGGATTTTCGAACTGAAGATTGATGGGGTTGTTCCCCTTGAAAGGCACTATCAGGCCGAGGGCACCCCGGGTGTAGCCCTTAAAGTACAGCAGAAGGATCTGGGTGATCTGGTTGAAGGCGAGGGTGCCGAGGGCGAAGTAGGGCCCCCTCAGCCGAAAAGTGGGATAGCCGATGATCACTGAGCCTACCACGGCTGCTGCAATGCCTACCAGGCCGCCGATGAGAGGGCTGACACCGAAGTTGATCAGCAGCAGGCCCGTGGGGTAGGCCCCCATGGCAAAGAGGGAGGCATGGGCGAGGGAAAGTTGCCCCCCGAAGCCGCCGATCAGGTTCCAGGCGCAGCCAAGCGCCCCGAAGTAGAAGATGTTCGTAGCCAACCGCATCGCGTAATCGTCCCGATCCCCGATGGGGAAGAGCAGGACGGCCACCAACAGCACGAAGGGAAGGATCATCCCCGGCGATAGGGACCGGGTCGCCCTCTTGGTCGCTGGCAGGCTTTTCGTCTCCATCAGTAGAGCCGGCCTCCGCCGATAATCCCCGTCGGTTTGAAGATCAACACCAGCAGAAAGATCACGAAGACGCCAAACATGGACAGGTCGAGGGCCACGAACTGGCCTGTGAGCGACTCGGTAACCCCAATTACCAGGGCCCCCAGAACCGCACCGACGACGTTGCCCATGCCTCCCAGGACGACAACCACGAATGCGATCGTGCCGAAGAAGACCCCTGCCCTGGGGAAGGTGCTGAAGAAAGGCGTCATGAGGCAGCCGGCCGCGGCTGCAAGGGCGATGCCGATACCAAAGGCGAGCACGTACATCTTGACCGGATCGATCCCCATCAAGGTCGCCCACTCTTTGTTCTCAGAGGTGGCCCTCAGGGCGCGACCGAGATCGGTCCGTGTTAGGAATGCCCACAGGATGGCCGCCAGCAGCATTGCGACCGCGAAGGCGATCAGCCTCGGGAGCGGGATCCGAACGCCCCCTATGCCGAGGGCGGCGAAAGCGTACGGCGTGGGGATCGATCGAGGCTGGGGTCCCCACATCAGTAGCGCCGTGTTCATCAGCAGTACCGAGATTCCCAGGGTGAGCAGGATCTGCGTCTCGTGGGACTCGGAGACGACTCTCTGGATCAGCGTCCGCTGCACCAGGGCGCCGAAGACGAACATGATCGGCACGACGGCGAAGATCAGGATCAGGGGATCTAATCCTGTGAACTGGAAGAGCCAGTAGGTGGCGAACATCCCGATCATGACGAACTCACCGTGGGCGAAGTTCACCACGTTCATCGTGCCGAAAATGATGGTGAGCCCTACCGCCACCAGGGCGTAGAGCCCACCCATCAGAAGGCCGTTAACCACGGCCTGGGCGAAGGGCGTAACGTCCATGCGAACCTCCGTAGGGTTGGGGACCAGGTGAGGGGGTCAGGCAGGAGCGGCTCCAGTTCCGAACGCCCAACCCCCGACACCGAGCATCTACTTAATGGGCCAGATCACGTCGTTGGTCTTCACACTGTCCGGAGCGATAGTGTGAGGCTCGCCCTTCTGCCATTGGATCATTGTGGGGAAGACGTCCTTGCTCATACCTTTCTCGTCGAACTCGGTCACACCGGGCTGCATCATCGAGGCGAGCCCGCTGGTGATCTTGATCTTCGAAAGGGCGTCGCGGACATTAGTGGAGTCGGCGGACTTCGCGGCCTCGATCCCCTCTTTCAGGGTCCAGATGCCGGCGTAGTGCTCGCCAGCCTGCTCTGGCATGAAGGTTCCGTACTTCTCCTTGTACCGCTTGGTCACGTCGGCCTTCTGCGGATCGGAGGCGATGTTCTTAGCATCCCAGCTCCAAGAGCCAACGCTGAAGATGCCGTTGACCTTGTCGCCCAGCGACTTGCCGATGTCGGGCCAGATGAAGGCCGCGCCACCGCCCACCAGGAGCGGCAGGTAGTTCAACTGGTACATCGTGGTTATGATCAGCGTGCCATCCGCGGTGTAGGAGACAGGGAACAGGACGTCGGCTCCCGATGACTTT
>JAJYKO010000475.1:0-1203 GCA_021788565.1 Chloroflexota bacterium | reverse complement strand
AGTCACCAAAGGCGAGGCGTCGGAGAAACCGGCTGGGTAGGACTGGTCGAAGACCACCTTGTAGCCCTTCTGCTCCGCGATCTTCCGCAGGCCGGAGGCCGTGGAGGTGCCGTAGGCGGTGTTCTCGTAGACGAACCCGACCTTGTCGACGGTGAGCTTGTAGGTGCTCTTCAGGTACGAAAGGAAGTCGATCTGGGTGGCGCCGAACACGCTGCCCTTAGGCGCGAGCTGGAAGATGTACTTGTAGCCCTGGTTGGTGATGTCGTCGGCGATGGAGCTGGTCACCATAGGCACCTTGTGCTTCTCGGTGACGGGCAGTGCAGAAAGGGTGAACTGGCTGACGCTGCAGCCCATCGCGCCGGACACCTTGTTCTGGCTCAGGGTGCGCTCGACGATGGTGGGCACCTGGGCCGCGTCGCTGGTGATGTCCGTGATGATCAAGTTGACCTTGGCGCCGCCGAGAGCCTTGATGCCGCCGGCAGCGTTGATGTCGTCGGCGGCCATGGTGACGGCGTTGCGGGCCATGGCCCCGACGTCGGACTGGGAGCCAGTGAGGGTCAGGAAGGCAGCGATGTTCACGGGCTCAGCTGCCTTGGCTGCCGCAGGGGCCGAGGTGGCTGCCGCTGCTGGTGCCGCTGGGGCGGTGGTGGGGGCGGGACCTCCGCCCGCAGCCGCAGCCGCCTTCGTGGGCGCGGCGGGCTGGCTGGCTGGAGCGCAGGCAGCCGCTGCGGCGGCGAGGGCCGCGGCTGCGGCACCCTGGAGGAGCTGGCGGCGGCTGATGGACCGTTTCAATTGGGCGGGGAAAATGCGAGGTTCCAAGTCGTCCACGATACCCTCCTTAAAAATATGGCGGAACTGGTTGCCAGGATAGAGCCGGGACAGAACTGGTGCTTCCCCGCGTCATTGCGAAGGCCGACCAACACTGGTCGAAGGATTACATAGCTGGAAGAGGAGAAGAGGGACGATCCGTACCGGCGCGGGTATATCAGATTAGACAAACCCAGTCAATACTTTATGGTTGGAGTTGGTTGGAGTTTTATGGCCGGAGGAGGTGAACATGTCCGGAGAGGAGGCGACGTGTTGCCTCATAATTGAATCTTACCTAAGGGCATTCGTTGCCTCATAATCGGGCCTTACCGAGGCGGACCATCTGTTCTAGTTGCAGGGCGGGTTGCTGGCCGGTCTGCTTGGTCTCGTGCAGGC
>JAJYKO010000474.1 GCA_021788565.1 Chloroflexota bacterium | reverse complement strand
TTCTGGAGCCTTGTGGCGGCTATGTACATTGGCAACGTGGCGCTCCTCGTGCTGAACTTCCCGCTGGTTGGGATGTGGACCAGCATCCTGAGGATACCCCAGCCGATCCTCTCGGCGATGCTTCTGGTTCTGATGATGATTGGTGCCTACAGTTTGCGCAACAGCACCCTGGACGAGATGGTCCTGGTCCTTTCGGGCTGCCTGGGCTACGTGATGAAGCAGTTGAACTACGAACGCACCCTGGTAATCCTGGGACTGGTGCTAGGGCCAATGCTGGAGACCAACTTCGGCCGTAGCCTGCAAATGAGCAACGTGGGCATTGACATATTTTTTGACCGACCGATCCCAGACGTGCTCTGGGTCATCCTGGCGCTGGTCCTGATTGCGCCGCTCGCCCTGAAAGCGATCCCAGGCCGTCGCGACAGCACTGCTAAGGCGCATGAACCAAGCTAAATCCCATAAAGTCCGCCGCTGGGTCGATTTGTCAAGAACTGGCGTGAAGGGTTGCGGGAGGAGGGGCGGCCCCTCCTCCCACCGAAGAAGTTCAGTGCGACGCGTTTGGAGCCGCGGCCGGGGCCGGATCCGCACCAGGACCTGGATCCGGGTTTCGAGCCCGATTCCATCCCACGTAGAAGTAGTACGCGACCGACAGAATTGCCAGCAGGATGAACACGCCGGAGGCGGGCCTGGTGAAAAAAAGGGTCCAGTCCGAGTTCGTTTGGAGCGCGCGCTTCAAGTTGACCTCGGCGATCGGTTCCAGCAGGAAGCCCAGTACGAAGGGGGGCAGATCGAAGTCGTGCTTCACCAGGAAATAGCCGACCAGGCCGAATCCAAACAGCACCCACATATCGAACACCCGGTTGTTCAGCACGTACGCCCCTAGCGCGGACATGACGAAGATCCCGGGTATCAGCAGGTCCTTGGGTATCAGGATGAGCTTTACCAGGATCCGCATCAATCCAAGCTGTATGACGAGCGTCAACACCGTCGCGATCAGGTAGGCACAGATCAGTCCATAGGCGAGCTTTGGCTGGGTACTCATCAGCATGGGACCTGGATTAAGCCCGTGGATCAGTAGCGCCCCCAGCATCACGGCTGTGACGGCGTCACCAGGGATGCCGAGGGCCATGGTCGGCACCAGGTCGCCTGCCGACACCGAATTGTTGCCGGCCTCGGAGGCGATGATCCCCTCGTGGTAACCGGTCCCGAACTTCTCGGGGTGCTTCGACACCTTCTTCGCCTGGTCATATGCCAGGACGTTCGCTACGGCCCCGCCCGCGGCCGGCACGATGCCGATCCACAGCCCCACCAGCGAAGCCCAGATCATTCCAACCTTGTTGCTCCAGATGTCCTTGAGAACTCGGATAGTTGGGATCCGCGTATCTGGGTTCTCGATTCGCTCGACACGCTCCGGACTGTGCTGCTTTTCCAGGTCCGACATGAGCTGCGAGAAGGCGAAGAGGCCAATCAGAACCGTCAGGAAGTCGAAGTTGCTCTCAAACTGTACATTGCCGAACGTGAATCTGGGGACAGCCAGCATAGGGTCACTGCCGACTGTGGCCAACAGCATGCCCAACAGTCCCGCGATCAGCCCTTTCACAAGTGATTCACCCGCCAGGCTAGCAATGATGGTGAGCGAGAAGGCGATGAGGGCGAAGAACTCCCAGGGCCCGAATTTTAGCCCAACGTCGGCCAACAGCGGCGTTAGCGTTGCGAGGAAGAACCAGCCGATGATCCCTCCGAACAGGGACGCCCACGTGCCCAGACCAAGCGCGCGCCCCGGCTCGCCATTGCGGGACATCGGAAAGCCGTCGAAAGTAGTGGCGACGGCAGAAGGCTTGCCGGGTATGCCCAGCAGGCACGAGGAGATCAGGCCTCCTGACGCGCCGCCGACCCATACGCCCATCATCGTGGTGAGTCCCTCGGTGGGCTGCATGCCGTAGGTGAAGGGCAGCACCAGAATCACACCCATCGTAATGGTCAGACCGGGAATGAGCCCAATGATGATGCCTGCCAGCACTCCGAAGGCCGTGTACAACAGCATTCCGGGCTCAAGCGCGGTCTGGAAACCGAGAATCAGATATTCGAGCATCTGCAACCTCGCTTAGTAGAAAAGGGTGCCGTGGGGCAGCACTACCTTGAGGTAACCCTCGAAGGCAGTGACGAGCGCCCACGTGAAGACAGCCGAGCCCGCGACTGTGAGGATGAGCTGTCTTGCATTCCTGCGCTTGAGCACCATCTGCATCACGATCAGGTAGATCAAGGTCGAGTAGGCGAACCCAATCTGCTCAATGGCAAACGCATATGCGGGGAACAGCACAAGAGTGATCACGACTTCGCGATATCTGGTGAACAGGGCTCGCACATTGTCCGTCCTCCAACTTGGCATCAGCGAGCCCTTGCCAACCATCAGCAGAATGAGGCTGAAAATCGCGAGGCCAATAATGATGCCGCGGGGGAAGAACTCAGACCCCATCTCCTCGAAGGCAGCGAAAGGCGCCTTCGGAAAGAGGTAAGTCTGCAAGTACATGAATCCAGAGAGGAACAGCAGCACGAGGCCGACGAGCCTATCTGACATGAGAACCCCCTTGCGAAGCGAGTATGGGCAACCGTTCTGTAATGCGACGCTGTAGACGCCGAGCGTCATAGAAACTCGCGGCGCTCGGCGTCTGCTCCGCAACGCCTACTGCTTGGCCTTCATTCCGGTGTCCTCGATCACCTTCTTCAGTTGGGCATCGGTCGTCTTGAAGTACTCCGCGTACTGGACGTGATCCATGAACTTGACCTTGCTGCCCAACTGGTCCTCGATCTTCTTCTTGAGGTCCGGGTTCTCGGTGACCTTCTTTATCGCAGCCTCGACCTTGAGGATGACCGGCATGGGCGTGCCTTTGGGGGCGACCCAGCCGCGGTTGGTCCCCCAGTTGAAGTCCAGGCCCTGCTCCTTGAAGGTCGCCACGTCAGGTGCCTGGGGGTCTCGCTGATCGTACGCGTAGCCCAGCAACTTCACCTTCTTCGCCTTGTACTGCTCGAGGGCCGAGGAGAGCGGGGAGGCGCCGATGTCGAGCTGCTTTCCGAGCAGCGCAGTGATGCGCTGGGCCGTTCCATCGTAGCCCACCGGCTTGAACTGGACTTTGCCGTAGTACATGATCATCCAGACGAACATCTGAGCCGTGGACCCGAAGGTCACGCCCGCGGTGATCTGGCCGGGCCGCTTCTTCGCGTCGGCGAGCAGGTCCTTCATGTTGTTCCACGGCTGGCTCGCTTCGGCCATCATGAACTCGGGCGATTGCATGATGAAGGCGATAGGTTCAAAGGCATCCCAGTTGAAGTCCGCCATGCCGCTCCAGTGGTTGATGTGCACGTGGTCGTGGATGGACAAGAGCGTGTAGCCGTCGGGCCTGGCGTCCTTCGCCTGGCGGTCGCCCGTGACTCCGCTGGCGCCCGAGACGTTCTGGACCACGATCGGCTGGCCGAGTTCCTTTCCCACGAACTGGGCGACGATGCGCATCGGGACGTCGGTATCGCCGCCGGCCGCCCACGGCACGACGAGCGTGATCGGCTTAGTGGGGTAGTCGGTGGCTGGCTGTTCTGCGGCAGCGGTAATGGGTGTGGATCCTGCCGCCGAGGCACCGGCCGGGGCCTTGGCGGCTGCCGCGGGAGCAGAGGTTGGGGTAGCCGGTGCGCCTGAACCGCAGGCTGCAGCCGCAAGCGAGGCTGCGCCTGCCGTTAGACCTAGGAGTAGTTGCCGGCGCGTGATGCGCGTCCTGTGCACGCCTTCGATGATGCCTTCGTCGCGGTTCTCCATCTCCACCCTCCCTAATTCATTAGCCTTCCCATCTACTTCCAGCGGTTAGCTGGACCCGGTCACACAAACGGGAGCCGTACCTCCTAACGTGACATGACGGGCTACGGGTTCGAGAAAGCGCGCACACGTGGCGAAGCGAGGCGGGGGATGCGGCGGGGTGTCGTTCTCGTAGACAGACCGCCCGCGTGGACACGGCAGATGAGGCTACTTGCGGGGATTCCAAGGTGCGTTTCTGGCTCGCGCGGCCGCCCCACGGACGAGGCCTCGGCTCCTGCCGGTACCACGATAGATCCCAGGTGATCGCCACGATATCCCGAGCCATCTTTGGCAGGAGCGGCCCCATCAATGGAGCCCGGCTAGCCGTGCAGCGCTAGCCACAGTACAATCAAAACACTTTAAGTCTGATCTGTCAATAGTATTTCTTATTGGATAATATTTGATGATGTCATATGGACTGCACGGCCTCCACTCTTAGCGGCTGCGTCGAGCCGGCAACGACGGTAGATTTGCCAGCCTCGTATCCCTCGTGTAGAATCGGCTCGATGCCCGACCGCACCGTCTTGTGGCAGGGCAGCCGCGCCAAAGAGGGCGACGGGTTGAGGTTCAGAACCCAGAGACTGCTCCTCCTCCGCTGCCTCCCATTTCGACGGAAGTGGATACCGAATGCCCAGCATCTCGGCCGTGCTCCCCGCCTACAACGAGGAGAAGGTCATCGCCGATACAGCGCAGTCGGTGGCGGCAGCTCTTAAGGAGGTCACCGACGATTACGAGGTCGTGGTCGTCAACGACGGAAGTCGCGACGAGACCCGCCAGGTAGTGGAGGCCCTCTCCAGGGAGAACCCAAGGGTTCGGTGCGTCAGCCACCAGGTCAACCGTGGATACGGAGCGGCCCTCTGGACGGGCTTCACCTCGGCCACCAAAGAGCTGGTCTTCATGACCGACGGGGACAAGCAGTTCGACGCCCGAGAGATAGCGTTCTTCCTCCCTCACATCCAGGACGCGGACCTGGTGATCGGCTATCGGGACCCGAGGCGGGATCCCCCGATGCGGCTGCTGAACGCCTGGGGATGGAACCTCCTGGTGCGGCTGCTGTTCGGCTACGTGGCCAGGGACGTGGACTGCGCCTTCAAGCTCTTCCGGCGCTCCATCCTGGAGAGAGTCAGGGTGGAGTCCGAGGGAGCTACCTTCAGCGCGGAGTTCCTGATCAAGGCGAGGCTGTACGGCTACCGGATAGTGGAGATGAGGGCCACCCACTACCCTCGTACCGTTGGAAAGGCGACCGGCGCCAAGCTGTCGGTTATCCTGCGGGCCTTTCGCGAGTTGATCAAGTTGCGGCTCGAGCTCTCGAAGATGCCGAAGCCGGGAGAGCCCATTGAAGATCCCACCCGGGACCACGCCTAAAACGAGGACTGAGGGCACAGAACTGAGCACTGAGCAGCCACCAGCCACCAGCAAGCAGGACTCAGAACCCAGAACCTCTCTCAGTCCTCAGTCCTCAGTCCTCAGTCCTGAATACGTGAGCCGTCGCTTCTCCGTGCTCAAGATCGCC
>JAJYKO010000473.1 GCA_021788565.1 Chloroflexota bacterium | reverse complement strand
AGAGGCTGCGGTCCCGAGGCAACAAGGTACGGAGCGCAGCATAGCGCCTGCGACCAGCCCCTCGCGCATCTACCGAGACCCCGGAGACCACGTTTCGTCAGGCCACCACGCAGTGGAACCAGTTCAGCCGGGTGATCGGTCGCTCCACCGGCCCGACTCCTGCCCGCCGTTGGCCGCTCTGGATAGGGTTACAAATCTGTTGTGACTGCGCGGTGTCAGGTTGTTATTATGACAGATGCGCTGTGACGGCCGGTTGGACCTCTCATCCTCGGCAGCGGCGAAGGATATCTCCGATGACGGGAGATGCGTTGCTCACTGCATCGCAATTGTCCCCGCTGCTCTACGACCGAGCGACCGCCGTGGCGGCAACTGCCGTCACACGCAATGCACGCGCGGGCGGTCACGCCTCCATGGATGGTCCGCGCAATGGCATAGGTAGGCCGTTTTCGTTCAGCGAGCTCGCGAGGCGGTAGGCGTATAAGGTCAGTCGAAGCTTTCGTCATTTCGGCTGGCCTCGGTTCGTCCCTGGCGAGTTCGCGTTGTCCCGGGGAGAAAGGGGGCCGGGCAGCCAGGGCGGCTGCACCCAGCTAATGAAGATCGTCAAGAGGGTCCTTTCGGTTCTGACCCCGCAGGCTCAATGTGTCAGAACGCTGACAGTGGCCGGGGCAGGTAAGATTGCCCGCGAATGGGACGCGGAGTCGGAGCAAGCCTTGATCGATTGCCTCGCCAAAGTGCCGGAATTGCCGGTGGATGGTGTATACCCGGCACAGGTGATCGAGTGGGCAGAGGTCAAGACGCAGTTCGGGATGTGAGAAGTCGCTGGTGCTGCTTACAAGTTTACTGACACCCTGGAATCGACGCCTTGGCGGCCGGCGCCCCGGGATCCCCGCTGTAGCGGCGGTTTGCGAACCACCCGTACGTCTACATTCCAGGACTCGCCGAATGGCGTGTGTCAGACCAATGTTGACGATTGACGCTCTTCGTCAAACGGAGGCGAAAGATGCTGTTCGTAGCTCTACTTAAGAAGAAAATCTCAACGAAAGAGACTTTGCCTCGACGACTCGAGTGGCAGGCTCCCGAGGGTGTCCGGACGGTAGCCGAGTATTGGCTGCTAACGCCCGACCCGAACGTGATTCTCGCCTTCGAGGGAGAAAGCATCGCCCCGATGGAGGAGGCCATCTCGGCCTGGGACGATGTCTTTGACATCACCATCGTCCCCGCGATTACCGCCGAGGATGGGATCAAAGTGGCCAAGCAGAGGATGCCGCACTAGCCGCGGCTGCGTGCGTGGCCGATCGAGAGCCACTGCGCACTGCTGCTCACCCTGGCCCCTCGGTGTCTCCCCGAGGGGCCATTTCTTTCCACCCACGTTACCACGCCACCAACCACAGCGTAGCAACTGGGCTTGCCTTTCTCGAGATGCTATAATGAACGCGTCGCAGTTCTGCGCCGACGCTTTTGCGTCCCGGACCTCATAGTTCGGCGGAACGGTAGCGCATTCGGGGTGTAGCGCAGTCGGTAGCGCGCATGGTTTGGGACCATGAGGCCCCCAGTTCGAGTCTGGGCACCCCGACCACTTCAGGTGCTGCGAGCCGCGAGAACATGGCTCACTCGGTGAGCCGGTTCTCCTATCTCAAGTTGTCTGGACGGTCCGATAATGCGGTTGATCCCCTACGCCGTTTGCCCCCCACCGCCCGCCCTCGTCTGAAAAGGGCAGGCGGCCAGACTCTTCTTGCGGGCCATCTCAAACAGGCCCTCGGTTAGCTATGCCGATCCTGCCCCCGCTGGCATTGAGCTGAATCAGCCCATCACCGAGCAAACCTGCTAGAGGAAAGGATCAACTCCCTTGAATACTGGTGCAATTAGCCGCGCCACATCTCGGCGCGGACTGCTGTTCATACTCCTCGCTGGGGTCCTCTGGGGCACCTCGGGTGTCACGACTAAGTTGATCTACGGGTTGGCAGTGACCACCCCCATTTCGGTCGCTGCTCTCCGATTGGCGCTGGGGGCGCCGGTGTTGCTCGCGGTCAGCTGGCACACCCATGGCCGCCGCGCTTTCAACGTTAAAAGTACCGACTTCGCGCTGATAGTGCTCGCTGGCGCGTCGATGGGGATATCACAGGCCTGCTACTTCTCAGCCATCTCGCGAGCGGGGGTCGCGGCGGCGACGCTGGTGACGGTCTGCACCACACCCGTCCTGGTGGCCGTGCTCTCTGCCACCCTACTTCGGGAGCGGTTGACCCTGGCTGTGGCCGGAGCACTGGCCTGCGCTCTGCTGGGCACGGTGCTGCTCGTCGACGTTGGGGCAAGCAGCACCGGGTCGCAGACCAACAGCGTGGAGGGAATCTCGCTGGCGCTTGCGGCCGGACTGTGCTCCGCGCTGCTGTTCCTGGCGAGCCGCCGCCTTGCCGGTCGGTATGATCCACTGAAGACCATCGCCGTTGTCGTGACAGTCGGGGCAGCGTTGCTACTAACCGTTTCCATTGCGACCAGCAATGTGGTGGTCGGCTACCCATTGGGAGGCTGGCTTCTGCTCGCATACCTTGGGCTGGTGCCCACAGCATTAGCCTACGCATTGTTCTTCCACGGCATGCGCGCGGCGACTGCGACCGTGGCAAGCATAGGAGCCCTGGCCGAGCCCATGACTTCCACTATGCTGGCCATGCTTATCTTCAGCGAGCGGCTTGGAACCCTTGGGATACTCGGCGCCACTCTTCTGATCGGGGCGATGCTGTTCCTGTACAGGAATGACGGACCCAGCTTCGACTGAGTTAGCCGCCGGCAGGCGTCTCTCGACGCCTGCCGGCGGCTAACTCAGCTCATTCGCGAAGCGGCCTCTGGGACCTGCCTATCGCACACGCATCCACTTCGAGAGGCAAAAGGGAGGGAGCTTAGCTAAACCTCGATGTAGCCAACTGAAGCCTCATTGGTGCAGATAGCGTCACCACGGATACGTCGGTCACGCCACCTCCTGGAGCTAGGTCGCGGGGATCCCCTCGGATAGAATCACACACTCCCTGTGTTGAGCAACTCCCGTAGGTGATCCAGCCGCAGCAAATCGCCCGTAGTTCGGTCCCGATACCTCCAAAAGGTCCACCCATTGGTTTGCCAAATCGATCGCCCATCGGGGGGTGGTCCGCTTACGCTATTCCTCACCATGCCGGCTGCCGTCGACGGAGAGTCGTAGATCTGTCCGTCGAAGGTGATTGTCCCATCGCTGTTGAGGGTCGCGGTGACCCTCTTCTTCTTGAATTGCACTTCGATTTCTAGTGGTGGCATGATGAGGCCAGCAGCGATAGCGTCAGCGATAGTCGTACGGCCTTGCTTGGGGGCGCGCTTCCTCGCTTTTCCACCTGGCTTCAGCGGTTGCTCGCCCGTGATGACCGTGGGCGCTGGAGTCAGGGTAACGGCGGGGAAGTCAATCCTGATATCGGCTCGCTTGAGAGCCCCTTTGATTTCAAGGGGGCTGAGGCCAGGGGTCTTCTTTCGGATAAGACGGACAAGGCCGGCATCCTCGTTGTGAAGGAGGTCGCGCAGGGCGATGCCGACGTTGCGATCGATGAAGTGGGCATTCCAGAGAACACTCAGGATATTTTCCCCCATCTTATCCTTCGACAGGAGCTCCAGGGTGTCGAGGGTGTGTTGCTCCTGGGTGGGATCCGAGATGCAGACGGTGCGAAACAACTTTTCGTCCACATCAACGGCGGCGTGAGAGTTGTAAAGCCGGTACTCGTCTCCATTCGTTAGAACGCACCACTCCACGCCAACGACAGTGGCGTAACCAAGGATTTGGGATGCCCACCTCCGATCGTTGAGATCCTTCTCCAGCGCCTTGGCCTCGACAAACAATCGTGGTGAGCGAAGGAGGAAGAGGGCGTAGTCGACAGGGTTGTCCTGGGGTTTTCGCCGGTATTCCCTGGAGACTTCATCCAGTTCCTGGATATCCCACCCCAAGGCAGACAGGATAGGGTCGATGAGCGTAGCCTTGGTATTCTGTTCGCCGATGCCTTCCCTGCGCTCGCGAGTCTGTTGGATCCTCCTTCTGACCTTGAGGAGTGCCTCGGAGAGAGTCTGACGAGTGGAGTCCCCCATGGCTAGCTCTCCTTTCTCCAGCTTCCTTTCGCAAGTATAGGGTCGGAACCTACACCAGGTTTTGCTGAACGAGATGGCCCTCTGGTGCTAGGGGATCTGTTGAAGGTGGTTCCATGATAGCCCGCGGTTGTAGATCGTTCAAGTTGCTTCACTTGATGTGAAACCGGCGGCTCCGGTAGATGCTCCACCTGGGGGTCGATCACCTCGGCGAATATTATCTCCTTCTCCGCCGTGGAGAGTTCCACGTTGGCCAACTCCATTAGCTCCTTGACCTACTGGAGCGGAATTCCAGGTCGTAGAGCTAGCCGATTCGGCCCAACTTCTAGACTTCTGCATGTTATCTAAGTGGTGCGTCGAGCAAGTTCATGGCATCTTGTAGCCGCGCCCTTCATGGGCGCGCGTAGTCTCGTTGGTTCACGATCGTCTGCCCCCACGAGGTCGCGCAGCGAAAGGCTGCGGCTACAAAAGTGATGGCGATTTGCCGGATGCGCCACTTAGGGTCTAGTAGATGTTCGCGTATGGTTCAAGCTCCTTTCGTTATTCAGCACCGAGGGTTGGGAATATCACAGGTGGATTGACTCGTTTGTTCCGAAATTGGAGCAGCAAGTCTCGCAGGACGCTTTCTTCGCGCAAGTAGGATGGGAGGTGGCAATGACTCTGGTCCACTGTGTTGGCGGAGTGCCGTTGAGAGAAGGGAAGACTCGATCCGAAGGTAAGGAACAACCACAGGTCGTCATTATACAGGTAGATGAGTAGTTGCCATGTCATTGCCGAGCCTCGGTCCCCTGCTCTGGCGCCATGGAGCGCGCGGAGACGGGCATTGATGCACTGGACGAGCAGACCAGCACGCATGGTCAGCGCACAAGTGGACCCGCAGCTAGGATGGCGATAGTCGGCCGCCGCGGCTTGTGATCCTCTCCGAGCCGGAGCTACACTCTCCTTGTGATGTAATCTAAGCGCAGCGGACGTAGTGAGGATGTTGTACCGGTGTCTTATTGGCCTTCATGTGAGATCAGAGGCCGCTCAGCGGTAGCGCGCATGGTTTGGGACCATGAGGCCCCCAGTTCGAGTCTGGGCACCCCGACCAACCCCCTCGCCGCCGGCCTCATGGCAGCCCTGCCGGGCAACGATTCCGGTCTATGGTTCGCAACAACCGGCGAACCGGGGACACGAACGCAACCGCACGCCGTATGGTTCGGCGAGAAACTTACCCCTTGTTACCGGCTTCTTTATCCACCTGGAGGCCAGGGACTGCTCCAAGTGCATG
>JAJYKO010000472.1 GCA_021788565.1 Chloroflexota bacterium | reverse complement strand
ACCCGTCACCCAAGAGCTTGAGGGTAGGTGGAAACAAATTCTTGGGGAAAGGAACGAACCATGGCCGTTGAAACCGTCGAGATGTTGAAACAGGGAACGTCAATGCGAGAGGACCTGCTGCTTACGGGAGCGCAGATCGTCTGTCAGAGCCTGTTGGACGAGGGGGTGACCACCGTTTTCGGGTACCCGGGCGGGGCGGTGCTGCCCCTTTACCACGCGCTATCATCATATCCTTCCCTCCACCATGTACTGGTCAGGCACGAGGAGAACGCGGCCATGGCCGCCGACGGGTACGCGAGAGCTAGCGGACAGGTTGGCGTGTGCTTCGCGACCTCCGGTCCGGGTGCCACCAACCTGGTGACGGGCATCGCGAACGCGTACCTGGACTCCGTCCCCATGGTCGCCTTCACTGGTCAGGTCGCTACGACATCGGTCGGCAAGATGGCTTTCCAGGAGGTCGACATCACCAACATAGCCCGGCCGATCACGAAGCGGAGCTACTTTGTGCGGCACGTAGACGAACTGGCGGCCGTAATCCGCGAAGCACTGCACGTCGCGCAGGATGGCCGGCCCGGTCCAGTGGTGGTGGATCTCCCGAAGGATGTGCAGAACGGGAAGACGGTTTACGTGCGGCCCTCCAACGGGCTGGTCCATCGGCTCCCGAAGCCGCCGTTGAAGGACGATCACGGAGTGAAGCAGGCCGCGAAGATGCTTTCCGAGGCCAAGAGACCGGTGCTGCTGGTGGGGCACGGCGTTCTTCAGTCCGGCGCCAGCCGGGAACTCCTAGAGCTTGCGGAGAAGACGGATACGCCTGTCGTGACCACTCTGCTCGGTATCAGCGCGATCCCAGAGAGCCATCGGCTAGCCTTCGGCATGGTTGGGATGCACGGGCACTTCTGGAGCAACCAGGCAGTCGAGGCATCCGATCTGGTGGTCGCAGTCGGCATGCGGTTCGACGACCGGGTCGCGGTCAAACCGTCATCCTTCGCGCCGAACGCCAAGATAGTACACATCGACATAGACTTGAACGAGATGGGCAGAAACGTGCGGGTGGATGTGCCGATAGTCGGGGACGCCCGCGTGGTGCTTCAGATGCTTCTCGACCGCGTGGATCGAAGCAAGCACTTCGACTGGGTTCAGCAGCTGCAACTGTGGCGCGAGGAAAGTCCCACGAACAATGGCTGGCACGAGTACGAGCGGCCGGTTGTCAGAGACGTGGTTAAGGCGATCCGGGAAGCCACCGGGGGTGAGGCGCTGGTGGCCAGCGATGTTGGGCAGCATCTGATGTGGGTAGCTCAGCACTTCGGCTTCGACAGGCCGGACAGCTTCTTCTGCTCCGGCGGTCTTGGGTCCATGGGCTATGGACTGCCGGCAGCCATAGGCGCGAAGGTCGCAAAGCCGGATGAAACGGTGTGGGCAGTGGTGGGCGACGGCGGGTTCCAGATGTCGTCACCCGAGCTCGCGACCCTGGTGCAGCACAACATCGGGGTCAAGATAGCGCTTGTGAACAACGGCTTCCTCGGCATGGTGCGCCAGTGGCAGCAGTTCTTCTTCGAGTCCAACTACTCTCACAGCCCGATCCCGGGGCCGGATTTCGTTCAGCTTGCTGCTGCCCACGGTATGGCTGCGTGCCGTGTCACCGATCCGTCGCAGGTGGCCAGTGCTGTGCGGCAGGCGATGGACCACGATGGTCCGTTCCTGGTGGAGTTCGTGGTGGAACCGGAGGAGAACGTCTTCCCGATGGTGGCACCCGGCACCAGCCTTCAGGACATGATCCTCGAGGGATAGGATATAGAATCAAGAAGCCGGGCGGATTTCCACCCGGCTTCTTGATTCTGTCTGACTTATTGGCCTTTCGCCAGTCCACGGCCAGCTAAGACTCCCCATTCGCTGGGCGGCCAGTAGGATACCCACGCCTTTCCTATCATGTCGTACTGCGGAACGTATCCCCAGATGTGGGAGTCGCTGCTGTTGGGACGGTTATCTCCCAGCACGAAGTACCTGTCCGGCGGCACCGTCTCGGCAGGCATGCTGTAGGAAGGCACGGCCTCGATGTAGGGCTCGTTCTGCAAAACGCCGTTGAGGTACACGTGCCCTCGCACGATCTGAACGGTATCTCCGGGCAACGCTATGATGCGCTTGATGAAGTCCCTACTAGGTGCCTCTGGATATCGGAACACGACGATGTCCCCACGCTGAGGTCCCCCGAGCGGATAGTAGTCGTCTACTCCACGAGGGGCCACGCCAATGTCCTCCGCCACTTGCAGTGGGAAACCGCTGAGTCGCAGATAGGCGATCTTATTGATGAGAAGGTACTCTCCGCTCTGGAGAGTCGGCTCCATGCTGGCCCCATCCACCTTGAAGTTTTGAACAATCGAGCGGACTCCAGCGAAGATTATCAGGGTGAGAAGAACCGTCTGGAGTATTTCCACCAGAAGCGGCCGGAGCCCTGAACGTGTTGACTGCTTACTCGGTGCAGCGGGCGCTATCTCTGCCGGGGTCTCGTTATCTAGGGGGGCGTCTGCTTGTTTCGGCGGCCTATTGCCGTCGGTATCAGGGAATTGGCTGACCTGGTAATCTTCTTCACGCAATTGAGCCCGATCTCCGGGTAAAGGTTCCATTACATCGATCCCTACGCATTCCTTGTTCCAGATTATATCTGAGTTTGAAATACCTTGCCACGATGGGTGGCATCAGCCGAGTCCGATGAACCCGCGTTCGGCTACGTAGGCCATCAGAAGCGCGTAGAACCATTCCGAGCCCAGGGGTTTCGCCAGCTGTGCGACGTAGATGGCGAGGGCAGCTGGATAACCCAGGATTGCAAAGGGGTTGCCGTGCAGAAAGTGCCACGTTGAGCTACGGAGGAGGTTGGAAGCGTCAGCTCGGCTCGGGAGCGCCTGGAGTGCTGCCGAAACCCCGAGCCATATCATCGCGGCGACCAGTCCAAACTGGAGCGCGTCGCTGGCGCGAACCGCCTCACGGAGTGAGAGGTTCAACAGCACTATGGCGACCGTGGAGTTGAGCAGGAACGGGCCGGCCACGATTGCGAAGATCTGCCGGTAGAACTCCGGCTCCTCGTGAACGACGAATCCCGCCGGGTTGCCGAACCGAAAGTACACCACCTTATGCACCCTGACACCGGTCAGAAGGCAGAAAATGTGGTGAGAAAACTCGTGGAGCATGACGCCCGGTGCCAACAATGCCACGCGCAGATAGAGCAACATCCGGATCCCAGCCCTTTCGCAAGGTAGGAACCACGGAGGCACGGAGGGCACGGACATTCTCTAAATGGTCTCTGTGCTCTCCGTGTCTCCGTGGTTAGCCGTCGACGCTTCGAATGTACGAGACGAGGAGGTCGGCGACGCCCTTCGCGTCCTCCAGGTCGAACTGAGGTACGTCGATCGCTCGCGGGCCGTCGGCCACCACGGCCAGCAACTCATCTTTCGTGCAAAGCAACTCGCCGCTCGCGATCACGGCACGGGATACCTCGATCTTCGGCTTGTCGCCGGACTTGTAACCCTCGGTCAGCACCAGGTCTACCTGCTCGGAAATCAGGCCCGCGAGTTCGTCCAGCGTCGCCTCTCGGTCCAGCCCGGAGCGGATAAGAGCCAGTTGGTGCGGAGCGGATATCATCACGGCATCGGCGCCTGCCTGACGGAGTCGCCAGGTATCCTTACCGGGGCGATCCATCTCAAAGCCGTGGCTGTCGTGTTTGACTACGGCCACGCGTAGGCCCCGCGCCTTCAGAGCAGGTATGAGCTTCTCCAGAAATGTGGTTTTGCCGGAGTCGGAGCGACCAACGACCGAAACAATCGGCGGCATGCTTATCCTCCTTGACCACCAGTCCTAAGTCTCAAAGGCGCCTTGAACCAGAGCGCGAGCCGTCTCCAGATCTTCGGCGGTGTTGATGTTGAAAAACGAGCGAAGATATGGGTCGAAGGCGCGCAGTTCGATCTCCGACACCTCCCGAGTCCTGACGGACGGGTAGAAATCTATGATCTTGAGATCCTGGCGCCGAAGGTAGTCCTCGATTGCTGGCAGACAGCTACGATGGTAAGCCGCGTGGAGGGCTTCGAGGTGGGGGCCGATGCGGGGTACAGCGACGTCGAACCCCTGCGACATTTCCACGATGTGCCGAAGCAGCGGAGTTGAAAGAAAGGGCATGTCGCAGCCCACCACCAGCGCCACCTCGTGGCGAGATGCCTGGAGTCCGGTGAACAGAGCCGGCATGCTGCCCGCCCCTGGGTGGTCGTCCGGCACTACCTGCACGTCCGGAAAGACGAGCCCTTCCGCCAGATGGCCCACCAGAACGATCTGATCGGTCAGGGGCCTCAACGCGCTGAGTACTCTGTCAATGATCCGCTTGCCTCCTACCTCCAGGAGGGCCTTGTTGGCGCCTCCGAGCCTGGTCGCTCGGCCCCCCGCAAGGACGACGGCGCTAACCAACTCGTTCATGTTCCTCTAAACAACAGGCTGGATCGACATGGGTCAATCCAGCCAGGAAGCATCCCCAAAACGGTTTCGATCAGGAGGTCTGATCCCTGTTCTCGTGGTTCGCCTTGGGCGGTTCCTCTTCGGTGGTGGCCTTGCGGAACTCCTTTATGCCTTTCCCCAAAGCCCCTCCGACCTCGGGCAGTCTCCCAACGCCGAACACGATGACGATGATTACCAGAACGATAATCAGCTCAGTGGGTCCTACCGGCATTGCGCACCTCCCTGAGGCTTAGGCGGAGAGCAATTGCACTGCCCACTTCTTTCACCGTATTCGAAGGATATCCCCTCCAGTGCCACTTGTCAATTTGCGGCGCAATCCTACATCACGACCTTCAGGGCCATCGCCACCAGCACTAACCCTCCTACGACTTCCATGCGGGTTCCCAGCAGGTGGCCGGCGCGCTTGCCGATCTGCAGGCCCAACAGCGTGAGGTTACCCGCCACGGCGCCAATGACGACGGCTGGATACAGCACGGGCACCCCCACCAGCGCCATTCCCAGTCCGATGGCCAGCGCGTCCAGACTGGTGGCGACGGAGAGCATTATCAGCGAAACTCCGCGCGTGGGATCCCCGCGGACATCATCGTCGTGGTGGTGCAATGCCTCCCAGATCATCTTCAGTCCTACCCCAACCAGGAGTACAAACGCGATCCAAGAGCCGTAGGTCTCGACCTGAGCGGCGACCAGCGAGCCGAGGACCCATCCGATGATGGGCATGCCGAACTGGAACAGACCGAAATGGAACGAGAGGCGGAACGCCTGTCTTGGAGAGACCTTGCCGAGAGATATCCCGGTTGCCACGGCCACTGAAAACGCATCCATTGCGAGGCCGAAGGCGATTCCAACTAGAGTGAGGAGGCCCATCGTCGCG
>JAJYKO010000471.1 GCA_021788565.1 Chloroflexota bacterium | reverse complement strand
ACTATCGTTGCGGAGGGCAAGGCCGACCAGCTGTGGATCGGACGTCCGCTGATAGCCGACCCGTACCTGCCTCGCAAGGCCCAGGAGGGGAGGCTCGAAGAAATCCGCGAATGTCTGGCCTGCAACCACTGCCTGACGCTTGCCAACCAGGGCGTGGGAGTTGAGTGCGCCGTGAACGCCGAAGTCGGCCGAGAAGCGGAAATGCGGCTCGTCCCGACGGAGCGACCCCGGCGGGTAGTTGTGGTAGGCGGCGGGCCCGGAGGCATGGAGGCAGCACGGATCGCGGCGGGGCGCGGGCACTCGGTCACCCTGGTCGAGAAGAGGTCAAGCCTCGGCGGACAGCTACTCCTCGGCGCCGCGGCCCCGCACTCGGTGGAGATGGAGAGGTGGGCCAGATACCTGGTAAACGAACTCCATAGGACTGGCGTGAAGGTGTTGGCAGACACGGAGGCCACTCCTCAGCTGCTCGAGGAGTTGCGGCCGGAGACCGTCGTGGTGGCCACCGGAGCGAAACCGGCATCCCTGGACATCCCGGGCTCTGGCATGGCCCACGTGTTCAATGCCCACGAGGTTCTAAGGGGGCAATGCGACGACCGCATAGGCCGGCAGGTGGCGGTCATCGGGGGAGGCCGCGCCAGCGTGTACGTTGCCGAGTACCTGCTGGAGCGCGACCGCGAGGTGTCCATCGTCGAGATGCAGGATCGGCTCATGGCCGACGGCAATTTCATCGAGAAGAAGGTCTTGACGCTGGATCTCTGCGAGCGCGGAGTTGTGGTGCTGGTCGCTACGACAGTGGAGGCAATAACCTCCCAGGGCGTCCTGGTCACTTCCGCGGGACGAAAGGCATTGGTCCCTGCCGACTCGGTGGTGATATCCGTGGGGGTTCGGCCCGAACGCAGCCTGCTGGTGCAGCTCAATGTGGATAATCGGGACGTGCACGTGATAGGGGATGCCCTCGCTCCCCGGCGCATACCGCAAGCAGTCCAGGAGGGAGCGCGGATCGGCCGGTTGGTGTGACGCTAATGCGGCGCCGGATACCACTGATGATCGAGGAGTAGGACGGTGATAACAAACCAGCCGAAGCTACACTTCAAGGGAGTCAGCCAGATAGCCCTGGTGGTCAAGGACCTCAAGAAGAGCATGGATGCCTACTGGAACATCCTTGGCATCGGGCCGTGGAAGGTGTACAAGTACGGACTCGACCTGGTCAAGGATCAGCAGTACAGAGGCAGTCCGATGCCATACCAGGTGTGGATCGCCCTGGCCACGTTCGGCGACCAGGTGATCGAGCTGATGGAGCAGATTGACGGAGACACCCTGTACAAGGACTTCCAGGAGAAGTGCGGCGAGGGCGTCCAGCATCTGGGCGTCTTCGTCGAGGACTTCCCGGGGGCCGTAGAGGAAGCCGAGGCGGCTGGCTTCAAGGTGATCATGGCCGGCCACGGCTACGGCAAGAACGGCGACGGCGCGTACGCTTACCTGGACACTGCCGAAGCGCTGGGGGTTATCTGGGAGTTGATCGAGATTCCGAAGGAGCGGGCCACCCCTGCCTACATCTACCCGCCCGAATAACGTATCAACTCGGGATGGCCGGAGGCACACTAGCCGAATGGGCTACGAGCGGTGCTCGCTCGCCGTTCGAAGGAGTTCCGAGAGCCTCCGCCGGCGCCGGTTCTCCAGATGTTGCCGGGTCCCCCGCGAGATGTCCTGAATCACGGGCCAGCCCAGCTTCAGGTAGATGTGCGCGACCAACAAGACGTCGGTCAACACCGCGGCGCTCACATGAACCGCCGTCGCCGCCGTCACGACTTGTTGTCCGACCACGTCCGGCCCCAACCACTTGATGGCTCCAGTGCAGGCGAAGACGACGACAACGGTGGGAACATAGAGGTACCAGAACCGCTGTCCCGGGTTGAACGCACCCCGCCGAAGCGATCCGTGTCTTCCGAGGCTGTTGAACCATCTCCAGGTGGCGCGGAACCATTCCTCGTCGGAGCGACGCCACGAAAGCGATCTTCTGGCAGCCATCAGGAAGTGGTGGGGGTCGAACAGCATCAGGAACAGTGGGGCAGCGACCAGCGTCAACGTAAACAGCCGGTGAATCCCTCCCAGGTAGCTGCGCAGGTCCGGCGGTAACTCCTGTCCCCAGTGATTGATTAAGATCCCCGTGGTCATGAGTATCAGATAGGACACGAGAAAGTCCCAGTGCGACGCCCGCTCGACGCGGCGGAAGCCGCGCACATAGTCCTTGATCGGGCGGCTCACCTGGGGGCACGCAGCGATGCACCTGTAGCATCGCCTGCAGTCTTCCGCTACGACGTTCTCCAGCAGCATCGAGGTCCGCACGAACATTGTTCCCGCCGGTTTACTGGCGACTACCGGGCATGCGTCTACGCAGTTTCCACACGCCAGGCATGCCTGCGTGCCGGTCAGATCCTCACTTACTTTTAGCGTGTGATTCCGAGCGAGACCCGCTGAGACAATCCTGAAGCGTGCAACGGGCGGATGCCCTCGGTCCAGGATCTCATCCAGGATCTCCGTCCTGGGTGGGATGGCGTCATTCATTGTCCCCTCCCAGCGGGCCCTCACCCGCCAGCGCCAGGGTGCGATTGGCGCGGACAACCACTGGAAGGTCCACCATCCGGCCATCCACGGCAACGGCTCCCGAGCCCTCGGCTCGCGCCCGCTGGAACGCCTCCACGATGCGCCGCGCCTTCTCCAACTCCTGTTCAGTAGGTGCGAAGACCCTATGGATGGGAGCAATCTGCTTTGGATGGATGGCCGATTTCCCCGAGAAGCCCAGTTGCTTGATGTGCCGGGTCTCCGCGAGCAGTCCCTCTTCATCCTGGATGTTGGGGTAGACGGTGTCGATGGCGGCGACCTTCGCCGCCGCGGCACATAGCACGATGCTTCCCCTGGCATGCTCCAGTTCAGCTCCTTCACGGCTCCGCTCCGTGCCGAGCGCGGCAGTAAGGTCCTCCGCCCCGAGGGTTATCGCGATGACGCGAGGGCTAGCGGTGGCGATCTCGTAGGCCCGCAGCACTCCCAGGGGCGACTCCAGGATCGGGATGAACCGAAGAGTGCCTATCCCTAACCCCGAGGCGCGTTCCTGGGCAGCCACCATTCCCTCCAGTTCGAGGATCTCGTCGGGTGACTCGATCTTAGGGATACGTAAGCCCATCACCCCTGGAACCACGACAGCCTGAATATCCAGGGAGCACTCGGCCGTGCCCAGGGCGTTGATCCTGACCATCACCCTGCTGCCCCCCAGTTCTCCCGAGGCGAGAAGCCCTGCCACGATAGACCTTGCAGCAGCCTTCTCGCTGGGGGGAACAGCGTCTTCGAGGTCCAGCACCAGGGTGTCCGCCCCGTAGCCGGGTGCCTTCTGGATCATGCTGGTCTTGTTGCCTGGGACGTAGAGTAGGGTGCGCATCAACTGCGGCAACTGAGTCACCTCCTGACCGACGTCGAGATGTCTTCAGCACTTTCCAACCTGGAGACTACCTTCAGGGTGAAATTTGCCTCGTCACACTGTCCATGAAATGTCACCGGCTCCGCGCTACTCTCCCAGTTCCGCGCCACTCAGAACCGCTGTCCCTCGTCGAGGGTCGATGGCGCACCCCGGCCGCATGCACGCTATCCGCACTCCGCTGGCTCGCTGTGGTCCCACCTTAATAAAGCTGCCCAGAGCGGTCACCGACCCGCGCAGCCCCAGGGAACCCGTACCCGTGGAGTTGACCATATCGGCGACCATAACTTCCCAATCGTTCTGGCGGTCGAAGTCGCCTTCCTGCATCGCCTGGAGCATCAGGGTCGTCGCTTCGTAGTGCGTTCGCCCGATCCCTATGCACGGAACCATCGGGGTGCAACCCAGCTTGGCCGCCGCCTCCACCGCCCACCTGCCGGCCTCTCGGATCACCTTCTCGGCGCTTCGCTCGTGGAACACCCTGTAGGTCTGCGATCGGATCTCCGGCCCCCCGCCCAGCAAGAGCACGGTGATACGAAGCTCGTGGCCCGGGACGGACCTCACCATTATGGCGGGCGGGACCACCGCGGCTGGATCCTCGGAGAGTCCGCCTCTCTGAGACAGCCGCTCCTCGTCGCTGCCTTTCAGTCCCATTGGTCGAGTTGGAAGAACCCTCTGACCCGCGGCAACGCCCTCCAGGACCGCCGCGATCAAGTTGCCGTGCAGCTGAACCTCCGTGCCGACCTCGAGGATCACGTGGGGGATGCCGGTGTCGTCGCAGAGAGGGTACTTCTTTCCGGCAGCTATGTGGGCGTTCTCGATCATGGCCTCCATGGCCCATCGAGACGGCTCGTTAGTTTCGCGCTCCACGGCCCTCTCGTAGGCCCCGTACTGGTCCTCGCGGAACGTGGTAGCGGCCGTGATCAGCGCTTCCTTTGCCGCAGAGACGATCTTGTCGTACGGTGTCATCCCTCTCCCCTACCCAAAGATACTTTCACCCTGGGCCGCGGCGACGATGGCAGGGAGCCCGGCTACTTCCACCTCGAACAGAGCCTCCATCCCCTCTTCGGGGAACGCCAGCACCGTCTGAGAGACGATCTTGTCCATGAAGAGAGCAGTCGCGGGAGGGGTCACGGCGAAGACGCTGCCGCTAGCCGACAGACCGCTGATGGTGTCGGCGCCGATCGCCCCTTTGCCAAGGTGAACCCGCACTCCCGCGGTCGAAAGAGGAACGATACTGTTTTCGATCTCCACCTTATTGCTACTCGTCGGGCCGATCCCTGCCGGACTGACGGCCGTGTGAAAGACGACCGCGCCTTCCAGATGAGTGGCAAGATCGCCCAGCGTGTCCTCGGACACCATCTTCACCAGCCTCGGCAGCACAGCGTCACGACCGCACAGGATCTTGCCGTAGATCTCGAATGCCTGTCCTACCCGCAGGCTGCTCGCTACGTCCGCGGGTATGGGTGTCTCGATCCTCATCCGCTCCACGTCAGTTGACCCTCCTCTTCCTAGTTTCAGGGGTAGTGTAGTCCGGGAGAAGGATCGGTGAGATCCTCGTGGTGTCGATGCCGGCAAGGGTGAGTTGCTCCTCGTAATCCTGGACGTGCCCGAGACCCAGCTCGCCGAACTCCAGTTCCTTCGACTGAGCCGCGGCGTGGAGCCCGGACCTGCGGCCGAAGACGAAGATGTCCACCAGCGAGTTGGCCCCGAGTCGGTTCCGCCCGTGGACACCACCAGCCACCTCGCCGGCCGCGTACAGACCGGGGAGGCTGGTTCGCCCATGCTCGTCGGTGAGCAATCCGCCATTCTGGTAGTGCTGCGTGGGATACATGAGGATCGGCTCCTGGGTCACGTCGATACCGTACCCGCGGAACCGCTTGAATATCCCGGTGAACATCC
>JAJYKO010000470.1:2371-5368 GCA_021788565.1 Chloroflexota bacterium | reverse complement strand
TCAACTCCACGGCGACGAAGATCAGCCAGCGGCTGGAGGAGGAGGGTTACCGGGCCCTGCCCATCCCAGCGGCCTATCCGCGCATCAACAAGCTGCCGGCCGGGGTGCTCTCCCATCGCCATGCCGCGGTGGCGGCAGGGTTGGGCGAGTGGGCGCTGAATAACCTGTTGACCACGGAGAAGCACGGCGCGCGGGTTCGCCTGGTGAGCATCGTGACCGAGGCGGATCTGACCGCGGACGCGCCCTGCGGCACGACACTCTGCGTGGATCGCCGGAAGAGTTGCGGCCTGGCCTGCGTGAAGGCCTGCCCCACCGGCGCCCTCACAGCCGACGGCCACATCGACAAGACCAGATGCCTCCACTACCAGGAGCAGATCATGCCCTGGAGCGCGGCCGAACTCCGGTGCGGTCTCTGTCTGGCTTCCTGCCCCATCGGGAAGCGCCAGTTCAAGGAGCCGGCGCAGCCCGAGAAGCGCTCCGAAAAGGTCAAGGAGATGAAGCAGCTCTGGACCGGAGCGAAGTGGTAGGGCGACCGTAACCCGGTCCGACAACACCAGCGTCTCCCGCTCTGGCATACTAAGAATGCCTGGCACTAACGTAGAGGCGAACCTCGTGTTCGCCCAGCTACGAGGCGAACATAAAGTTCGCCCCTACGAGACCCGGTTCCGTTAGGCGCAATTAAGGGAACGCGTCTTCTGGAGTCGCCAGGCGATGATTCGAGTGTGGAGGAGGCTGGAAATGTGCTCATCCGTGCGGCCCCTGGGTGAGAGTATTGCCATCGTGACCGGGGCCACCCGGGGCGCGGGAAAGGGCATCGCCCTCGCCCTGGGAGAGGCGGGCGCGACGGTCTACGTGACCGGCAGGAGCACTCGCTCGGGTGGTGCGACGAGGGACTACCCAGGCACGATCGATGAGACGGCCGAGGCCGTGACCGCCAGGGGAGGCCTGGGAATACCTGTGCGAGTCGATCACGGCGTCGAGTCGGAGGTGGAGGCCCTGTTCGAGCGCGTGAGAGCCGAGCGCGGACGCCTCGACCTGCTGGTCAACAACGCCTGGGGCGGCCACGACCATGCCAGGGATATCGGGTTAGTCCCCTTTTGGGAGATGCCTACCGCGATGTGGGACGACATGCTGACGGGCGGCGCGAGGCTGGGGCTGATCACGAGCAAGTACGCGGCGTTGATGATGGTCGCCCAGGGCCGAGGGCTGATAGTTGGCACCACCTTCTGGGATCGGGATCTGTACACCGGCAACCTCTACTACGACCTGGCGAAGGCCACCATTAACCGCCTGATCTTCGGAATGGCGCAGGACCTGCGGCCTCACGGCGTGGCGGTTCTGGGGGCCTCACCGGGCTGGATGCGAACCGAGCTGGTGCTGAGGGCCTTCGGCACGGACGAGGCTCATTGGCATGAGGTGCCTGCCCTAGCTCAGACTGAGACGCCGCTTTACGTGGGGCGGGCGGTGGCGGCGCTGGCTGCCGATCCAGGGGTGATGGCGAAAAGCGGACGGGTGTTTCGGGCCGGAGAGCTGGCTCGCGAATACGGATTCACCGATGTCGACGGCCGGCAGCCGCCACCGTTCCTGCTCGACACCGCATGATCGCGGCCCTCTGGAGTGTGGGGCGATCAACAAGCTGGTAGGGAGGGGATCGATGCGCCGGATGATACTGGCCTATTCGTTTGCCGGATTGTTCTTTGCGATAGAAAGAGTCGCGCGGAAGGGGGAACGGGCGAGAAGCCTCGAAGCTGGCGAAGCGGACAGAACGAACGTCGTGTTGATCAGCCTCTCATACACAGCTGCCCTGCTCGCGACCCCGCTGCTCAACCGTTTCAGGATTGGCCGGCTGCACTACGAGCCTCTCGGCTGGCTGGGTATCGCGATCGCGGCGCTCGGCACGCTCCTCCGTGTTTCGGCGATGCGGACGCTCGGCGAATTCTACACTCGGGCGCTTCTCGTCACAGAGGAACAGCGCGTTGTTGACAGGGGTCCCTACGCGATGGTGCGTCACCCGGGCTACGCTGGAAGCATGATGATCTGGATTGGAGCAGCCCTTGCGCTCGGGAACTTGCTGACGGCGTTGGCCACCGGGGCGCTGATGTTCGCGGCATATGGCCGCCGCATCCGCTCCGAGGAGGCTATGCTGAGGAGCGCTCTGGGCGAACAGTACGAGCAGTACGAGCGACGAAGCTGGAGACTCATACCCTTTCTCTACTAAGGGAAATACAGAGCGCGGGAGTTGCTGCGACGAAATGGCGAAATAGCCGTGGCCAGCCTGCCGGGTTCGTCGAAACCGACGACGTCAAGCCGCTGCCGTCAAACCCAACATGCGCCCTACCTCCGTTCAACTCGCCGAGATAGCTTCGTCCCATTCGCGGATATACCAGTTACGCACCACTCCGTTCAGGACGAAGGGGTCGCCCCTGGCGAACTCCTCAGCGGCTTCCCGGGTGGTGAAAACGGCCATGGCGCCTTCCCGGGGATCAGAGAACGGGCCAATCATCAGGAGGGTGCCGTCGGCCTGGAACCGTTCCCAGCGGGCGCGGTGCGCGGGGAAGTGGATGGGGACCTTGGCAAGGACGTCATCGGCGGTTTCGTAGAACAGGATGTATTTCTTCATGATTGCCCCTCCGAAATAGATGGTGCCGGCGTATGTGCCCTCACGGTTCAATCCCTCAGCTCTTTTGTCGCATTATTCTTGCCGTCGCGGCGCCTTCCAACCCGACCGGATCGAAAAGGGCCAGCACGGCGAGTACGTCTTCGAGCTGGCCGAGACGCTGGCGTACGCCTTCGGGAGGAGCAACTTCGAGGAATGGGTTGGGTATGCTCCCAAGCTGTAGCTTCTATCCCAGGGGATTCTTGATCAGCCCTGCGCGCTCCTCCTGGTCGTCAACGGGCTGAACGACTCCACGTTCCCCATCTCGGACAGCTACTTACTGCTGGAGCACGGCGACCCGAAGTCTGCCCGCTTCTACCCCGTCGGGCACATGGGCATAA
>JAJYKO010000470.1:0-2361 GCA_021788565.1 Chloroflexota bacterium | reverse complement strand
GCCGATGATCCTGGAGTGGGTGACCCGGACCATAGGTGGGAACGCGTAACGATCGGCCGGTCAGCCCACGATCACCTCTGTAGGCGTGGGAGGCGTGCCTGCCCGACGCCACGAACAGGTGGGAGCCGTCCAAAATACGCCCGAGTCCAAGCGGACTCGGGCGTATTCCGCGTCAGGGAGTAAGGGGCCTATGCCGCCTTCCGCATCCTCCGACCACGTTCTCTACTGACCTCGTACACCTCGAGAATTGGCTGATCGGACGCGCCGATTGCCGTTGAGACCGCGTCCCGTATCGGGATGATGGTGTTGTTGGACGCGTTCAGATCCCCTTCGGTATCCCACAGGCTAACAACCATGAACTTACCTGTCTTCCGGTCCGTCAGGAGGTAGACGTTATCGAAGCCCTTCAGGGATTCGACGGTGGAAATGCGCTCCTCCCATGCACGGATTCCGTCGTGCAGCTTGTTCGGCTGACCGTGAAGCGTGACTACTCTTGCGAACATGTCCGTCTCCTCTGTCATTTTGAAGTTGGATTTCGGAAATGGTCCGCAACGATGCGAGGCATTTGAGGCGTTTCAGGAGCTGACATAGCCCTCGAGTCTCTGTCCTCTCGCGGGGACGCAGCATATCCTGTGCCGGTGATTCGTTCCTGCGAGGATAAGTACCTCACTTTGGCTGGCCTTCGGTTTCCCTTCCGCCGAGCTGGTACCGGAGGTGAACGACCCCGGAGCCGAACGTCCTGCTTTCAGTGAGCCGCAGGCCGATCCTGCTGGGTAATTCGGGAAACATCGGTGTGCCGCCCCCCAGGATAACCGGGTTGACGTAGAGGTCGTACTCGTCGACCAATCCAAGTCGCATCAGGGACGCGGCAAGCCCCGCGCCGCCGAGCCCGAGGTCCCCGCGGAACTCTTCCTTCAGCTTGGCGACTGCCTCGCCAGCGTCGCCTCTCACCAGCCTCGAATCCCAACCTACCTCATCGAGGCTCTTCGAGAACACGATCTTGGGCTTGCTCTTCCAGATGTGCGCGAAGTCGACGACGTATTCGGGCTGGGAGGGCGTCTCATCCGCGGTTGGCCAGAATGCAACCATCGCCTCCCAGGTGCGCCGGCCGTAAAGAAACGCGTCGAGCTGACGCTCCTGGTCGTTGACGAACCTGTGGAACTCCTCGTCGACGATTGCCCAGTCGAGGGCGTGGTTTGTGTCCTCGGTGTAACCATCGAGCGACACGACTTGCGAGTATATGACCTTGCCCAATGTGGTAGCTCTCCCCTTACTCCGTGATCCCTGGCTTGCTGGTGGCGGAGCAAGTTGTGGGCCGGGCAGCGGGTGATATCGCAGGGAGAAAGGCGGCCCCGGAGTGATGCTACCGGGCGATCAATGCGAATAGAATAGGGCACAGCCTAGATGCCGGTGGGGCCGGAGCAAGCCTGCGGGAGGTGGCGCGTGAGTAACCGTGTCGCGGTGCTGCATCAACCAGGGGTGGTAGAAGTCCGCCTGACGATGCGGAGGAGCTGGTTGATCCTAGTCCCCCTCACTCTCTGGATCGTCGGATGGACGATCGCAGGCGCCGCGGTCATAGTTTCCCTTGTCTCCGGCAATCTTCACGATGCCGGTTTTCTGTTGATCTGGCTCGCGGTATGGCTGTTTGCGGAGGTTTTTGCGGGCCTCGCATGGCTGTGGCACGCGTTCGGAAGAGAGATCGTGACTGTATCCGGCGGGACGCTCACCATCAAGCGTGACGTCTTTGGCTTCGGCCCGGCCAGGGCCTATGACACGGGCGAGGTCAGGAACCTCCGCGCATTGGGCTATTTCGGATCCCTCATGTCGTGGTCGTTCGGAATGGTCACCTGGGGTCTGTCTGGCGGTACCGTGGCTTTCGGCTACCGAGGCAAGACTCATCGCTTCGGCATACAGCTTGAAGAACCCGAGGCAGAAGTAGTAGCAGATGCCCTCAGGCCGTACCTGCCGGGCCTCTGACGCAGTTTTCCGAGCTTCGACAGTCTCGCCCTCAGCAGCGGGTCCTGCAGGCGGTCCTTCGTGGCAGCTATGGCTGTTTACGCAGCTGGCTCGTCTACTTCGACACTCAGCAGCTTCGGGAGCTGCTCGACCTTCCACTGGAGTTTGGTGTGCTCGCTTAAAGGCTCATTGGCGGCGAGCACGACCAGGAGTCCGAGGGCGGACCGCCAGGTGAGAGGGGATCTGGTAGCGGTTACCCTGGAACGAGAGGGTGGCGTCCTTGCGCACCGTGCGCCTCTCCCGCCACAGGAAAGCCCGGCGCAGCGTCTCGGGGCCCACGGTCCTGACCTTATCCGGGCCGGCGGCGAAGCAAGCCGGGGGAGTCTGACCCGTCTCGGAGTGGAC
>JAJYKO010000469.1 GCA_021788565.1 Chloroflexota bacterium | reverse complement strand
TGTCTCTGAAGGGTCGAGTCTAAGGCAACGGACGCCCATGGCGCAACGCGCGGCCGCCGTGCCAAGTGTTGGCTGGGTTGGTGCGGCGAAGTCGATTCGATTCTGTGTGTGGTTAGGCTGCCCTGTACACGATGTCGATGCCGAGCTTCGTCACGATGATGGCCGCCAGGCCAACAATGGCTGCCCGATCTCCGGAGATCAGCGGAAGTTCTCTGCCCGCGAGCACCGAGAAGATCAGCAGGAGGGCGAGAAGGCCCAACGCTCCGCCCAGGAACGCGGCCCAGCTCAACCAGCCGCCTGTCTGGGTGATGTGTGCGGCTCCCCTTGAACACATGAGAAACCCGAAGATCGCCAGAACTATAAAGGCCGTTCGATCGCTAATCAGTCCTGAGATTCCGTCCATCGAGTGACCTCCCCTTCTCATCCTCCGACGTGCGGTCGGAGGCAACCCCGCGCTCCACACGCGGAGAGTGTTGATTTCAACCGTCACGTAGCAGTCTAGTGGTCGAAGGCTCGTCTGATATCAAACGAAAGTTGGAGCGTCGCCTCGTCCGTTGAGACGAGAAAGCCGTGGCAGCAAAGCAGAGAGATACTTCCCCGACCCCGATCACCTAATGTTCCGCTGTCAGGGGTGGTTCAGGCTCTGGGTGCTCGGCCATACTTCCGACCACCGGGAATCGCTGAAGGAGGTCCTCGCCGTGGGGAGCGCCCTGGAGGCTGTCGGCGTAGTCGTAGCCAGCAGAGTGGGTGACCTGGTGCTTCCCACGCTGCCAGAGGAAGCTGCCGGTTACGTCGTATACCAGCCCGCGAAACGCAACGAACGCGGGCACACCGTTCCGACCGTCAAACCGGCTGAGCTCCTTATTCGTGAAGCTCCGATGCTCCAGGGCCATATTCAGTTCGTCCGGGCTCGCGACACTGGGAAGTCTTGAACGAGTCCCTACCTCACTTCCTGCCGAAACGCGATATCACCTCAGGAACTTGGAAACAAACGGAGAGGTGTCGCCGCGACGCATGAAGTGACCCGAAGGTCCCTCGCCCAGGAATTCCGAGAACCAGGACTCGTGTTCCACCTCCTCGTTGAGAATGGCTAGAGACAGATCGTAGGTCCTATGATCCTTGCCGGCGGTCACGTTGCAGACGTGGGTATATCCCCGCACCGCGCACCGCTCCGCCTCCACAAGAACGGTGAGCATCGCCTTGATATCCGTCGGGTTCGCGGGTAGGGCGGCCGGTGGGCAAGCCGAGGTGTCGTGGAAGTCGTTCATGCGCTCCGGCAGCTTGCCACCGAGTTCATAGATGCGAGGGACCAATGCCTCGAAGTGGTTCCGGTCCTCGATCCGGGCAGTTTCCGCGATCTCCTTGAGTCCCTCTCCCTCCAGTCCGATCAGGTTTACCCGCAGAATCGTGTAGTAGTAGAAAGTGGTGAGCTCGGCGGCCGCGTTCTTTACCAGCAGCTCCACCAGTTGGTCAACGTTAACCCCGGCCCTCTCTACCATTTCTCGCGCTACTCTCGCCATGACTCGTTTCCTTTCTTGAAATCTTGTGGAATCCTGGACTGGCCACTCCTTTGGCCCCTGCTATCCCGGAGCAGCCGCTGCACGGAAAAACCTTCCTAACGGCGGTGGGCGAGACGAAGCGAAGATCAGCCGGCAGATCCGGAACAACTTCTCCTGCGGCAAGTATCGTGCCTTCCAGCCCGATCGAGCCGCTCCGGACATTTCCTGGGAACCGTGGGAAAAGCCCTTGACATCCCGTCAGCCTGACGTCAAAGTGGTGCGGCACTACGCTATAGCCCGCTTTTCAGCTGTACTGCTTGGAAGCCTCATCTCTTTGGGAAAGAGGAGTATTGGAAATGGACTGGGGGATGCAGAATAGGCTGTCCAGGATCATCGCGCCCCGAGACGGGAAAACGGTGATGCTGGCGGTTGATCACGGCTATTTCATGGGACCGACGAGCGGTCTGGAACAGCTGGGGGACATGGTGGCTCCCCTGCTGCCCTACGTGGACAGCTTGATGCTGACGAGGGGGGCGCTTCGCTACTACGTCTCTCCGCAGATCGACACACCCATCGTTCTTCGAGTGTCCGGCGGGACCAGCATTCTGAGCGAGGAGTTGCTCCGCGAGGGGACGACGGTGTCCATGGAGGAGGCTATCCGGCTCAACGTGTCGGCTGTCGCCTTCTCCATCATGGTGGGAGCGCGCTTTGAGCGTGATACGTTGCTGGGGTTCACTCAGGTCGTGGATGAGGCAGAGCGCTACGGGATCCCGAGCCTGGCCGTCACGGCTGTGGGGAAGGAGTTGGTGCGCGATGCCAAGTACCTGGGCTTGGCATCGAGGATAGCCGCCGAGCTGGGCGCGCGTCTCGTCAAGACATACTACTGTGATGGGTTCGAGAGGATGGTGGAGAGCTGCCCTGTGCCGGTGGTCATCGCAGGCGGGAAGAAGCTGCCGGAGAAGGAGGCTCTCGAGATGGCGTACAGCGCCATGCAGGCGGGTGCTGCCGGAGTCGACATGGGCCGCAACATCTTCCAGTCCGAGACTCCGCTGGCGATGGTTCAGGCCGTCCGCGCCGTGGTCCACGAGGGGGCAACCCCCGAGGCCGCCTACGACCTATTCCTCTCCCTGAAAGGCTAGACCCATGCGCGTGGCGATGTACTACAACAATAGTGACGTGCGACTCGAAGAGATGCCGCGGCCCCGGATAGGGCGGGATGAGATGCTCGTCAAGGTAATCGCGAGCGGCATTTGTGGCTCCGATGTGGTGGAGTGGTACCGCATCAAGAAGGCGCCCCGAGTCCTTGGCCACGAGATCACGGGCGAGGTGGTCGAGGTCGGAGAGGACGTGAAGCGATACCGAGTTGGGGATCGGGTCTTCGTCTCGCACCACGTGCCCTGCAACTCCTGCCACTATTGCCTGAAGGGGTATCACACCCTGTGCGACACGCTCAGCACCACCAACTTCGACCCGGGCGGGTTCTCCGAATACTTGCGGGTTCCGGCGATCAACGTCGACCGTGGCGTGTTCAAGCTGCCGGAGGAGATGTCTTTCGACGTGGGTACGTTCATCGAGCCGCTGGGCTGTGTGGTTCGAGGGCAACGGCTGGCAGGCCTGCGGCCCGGACAGAGCGTTCTGGTTCTGGGCAGCGGGATATCGGGTCTATTGAATATCCTGCAAGCTCGAGCGTCCGGCGCCGGACGCGTAGTCGCCACCGACACCAACGAGTATCGTATGCGCGCGGCAAAGAAGGCCGGGGCTGACGTTGTTCTAGACGCCAGGACGGATGTGCCTGAACTGGTGCGCGAGATCACTGGATCTGATGGAGTCGACCTGGCGATCGTGTGCACCTCGGCCCCCGTAGCCTTCGAGCAAGCTGTGAGCTCCGTCGGCCGGGGCGGTACCTTGATGCTGTATGCCCTCCACGGCCCGGGAACCAGGCTCACATTTGATGCCCGCGAGCTCATGGTCAGGGGAATAACCATCATGTCCACCTATGGTGCCGCGCCCCTGGACCTCGAGATCTCCATGGAGATGCTCCGTTCGGGCCGGGTGCAGGTGGAGGATCTGATCACCCATCGACTCCCTCTGGAAAAGACCGGGGTGGGCTTCCAGCTCGCGGCTGCGGCCCAGGAGTCGCTCAAGGTGATCATCAGGCCAACGGATTGAGCTGTCACAACAGTTCGGCATCAGTTCTCACTGCGAGAGTTCCCTCTATAAAAGCGAAAGCCGCGGGCTCTTCGCGCCCCACGAAAATGTCGGGAGGTGTGTCGGTGGTTACCCTTCAGGCAGAACAATGGCGAACGATATGTCGGGCTGTGTTCCTGGCAGCCGGAGCAACCGAGATCAATGCCGCGCGAGTGACGGAGGCGCTGGTAGACTCCAACCTGGTAGGCCACGACTCGCATGGGGTAATCCGGGTCATCCAGTACCTTCAGGCGATCGAGGCCGGGCACGTGGATCCGGCTGCCGAGCCGGAGGTGGTCCAAGAGACCGCCGTCACGAGCCTGATCGACGGCAAGTGGACCTTCGGCCAGGTGAGCGCAGGGCTCGCCATGAAAAAGGCTATCGAGAAAGGCAAGCAGCAAGGTATTGCCCTGTCTGCTCTGATCCGCGGCTATCACATCGGACGTCTCGGCGAGTACTCCGAGATGGCCTACAACGCTGGCATGATTGGCATGGTGATAGCAGGCGGCTTCGGCGGTTCAGTTGGTGCCAGCGGCGCGGGCGTAGCCCCATACGGCGGGGCGAAGCCCGCCTTCGGTACAAATCCCATCTCCTTTGGTATACCAGCAGGCACAGAGCCTCCGGTGCTGGTCGATTTCGCCAGCAGCGCGGTCGCGGCCGGCAAGATAGCGCTGGCACGGGCCAAGGGCACGCCGCTGCCTTCGGGCTGGATAGTGGACAAGGACGGCAATCCCTCCACCGATGCTGAAGATTTCTACAACGGCGGCGCACTGCTGACCTTTGGCAGCCACAAGGGATATGGGCTCGCCGTGGCAATCGAACTGCTTGGCCAGGCCCTCACAGGGGGCGACGACATCGACGAGGCGCCGCGAGGGGGCGGGACCTACACTCGCTCTGGATCCATATTTGTGGCCATCGACCCCGGGATATTCCGCCCGCTCCAGCGATTTACGGCGGCGGTGGATGCGACCGTCGAAAAGATAAAGGCGGTGCCCCCGGCGGCGGGTTTCGACGAGGTGCTGCTGCCCGGCGAGCCGGAGCAGCGCAGCAGGGCAAAGCGGCTGGTGGAGGGCATCTCGCTGCCGGACAACTCCTGGGAGACCCTCAAGCAGCTGGCGTCCGGGTATGGCGTCGACGTCGCAGCTCTCGTGAGCTAAGCCGACTTCGCGAACCATAGCAGGGCGCTCCTCGGCCGGATGGGCGTGGCCCAGCGCCACGTAGTTTAAGACAGGAGGGTGTCGATTGAGCGAGAATCCAGTTCTGGCAGAAGCGGTAGAACAGGCAGAGCGCTACTTCGACAGCGGCTACAATTGAGCGCAGTCGGTCTTGCAGGTGCTGCAAGCCTACTACGGGCTAGAGGATGACAGCCTCTGGCAGCTGGCGACAGGTCTTGGAGCGGGGGTGAGCCGAAGAGGGTTCACCTGCGGCGCGCTCACCGGAGCTGTTCTCGCGTGCGGATTGGCTACCGCAAAGCAAAGAGGCTCGACGAAGGAAGACCGGCGTGGTCTGCGAGAAGAGACCTATTCCAGGGTCCAGGAGCTGTCACGGCGCTTCGAGGCGCGCTTCGGCACGGTAGAGTGTCGCGCCATGACGGGCTGCGACTTCTTGACTCGTGAAGGCCAGGCGGACTTCAAGAAAAGTCGTGGAATGGAGCTGCTTTGCCGTCCCGCTGTTCGCCTGGCG
>JAJYKO010000468.1 GCA_021788565.1 Chloroflexota bacterium | reverse complement strand
CGGTGGACTTGCACCGTCCACCCTCCTGGCCAAAAGCGCTATACTCGCTCATCCAGTGGCGGAAGCTGCGGCGCTATGAGGCTGAGGTATGCCGGGGCGCGGACGCGGTTCTTGCCGTCTCCGAGGCCGACGCCGCGGCGCTGCGGTTGCTGGGCAGGACGGCGCCGGTCTCCGTAGTGCCGAACGGGGTGGACAGCGAGTACTATCGTCCCGTCCCGTCCGCCTTGCCGGACGCGGCGGCCCTGCTGTTCACTGGTACGATGGATTTCCGCCCCAACGTGGACGCCATACAGTGGTTCGTCGCCGAGGTGATGCCACTGCTGGAGCGAACGCGGCCCAACGTTCGGCTGTACCTCGTGGGACGCTCGCCGGCCCCCGCGGTTCAAAGGCTGGCATCTTCAACCGTCCTGGTTACGGGAGCAGTCGAAGACGTACGCCCCTACTTCGCCCGGGCTTCCGTCTTCGTCGTGCCTATGAGGATGGGGGGTGGGGTGCGGCTGAAGATCCTCGAGACGCTGGCGATGGGGCTTCCTGTAGTCTCCACACGCATGGGCGCGGAGGGCGCCGGCCTCACTCATGGTAAGGAGTTGTTGATAGCTGATACGGCCGAGCAGTTCGCGGGGGCGGTCCTTCGGCTGATGGAGGATTCGTCCCTTCGTACCCGGCTGGCGCAGGCGGGACGCCAAACGGCATGCGAGCGATTCGACTGGAGCCATATCGGCCCGCGGCTCTTGGAGGTGTATCGTGCTGTCTCCGTGTCTCCGCGTCACTCATGACGGAGGTCGATACAATGATAGTCGGAGCATGCCGGGTGGTGCTGCACCTGCCAGGGGCCCACTCACTGAAGGATAAGCGCCACGTGGTCAAGTCCGTCATCGCACGGGTGCACAATCAGTTCAACGTCGCGGCCGCTGAGATCGAGGATCAGGAACACTGGCAGATAGCGGTGCTCGGTGTAGCAGCCGTATCGAACGATACCCAGCACGTCAACGAGGTGCTCTCTAACGTCGTGAATTTCATTGCCAACGCGAATCCGGACGCCGAGATGACCGACTACGAGATCGACATCACCCCGATTCTGTAGTACCCATTCGTAACCAACGAGGAACCATTGAAGAGAACCATCTTATTCACCGGTGCCACCCTTGTTGCCGTCCTTATCCTGGGTTCCGCGGCGGTCGCAACTAACTTCGCCGGGGCACGCTCCGCTGCCCTGCGTATCCTTGGCACCGAGCACCGCAACGACATAATCGCATTCACCTCCGGGTTGAACCAGCGCCAATACGATACCGCCGACCTCGCTCCGATGCCATACACGGGCATGAATCCGGTTGGAGTCAATACCTTCCTCGAGCAGGAACCGGCCGAATCCAAGCGTGAAGAGACCTTCCAGATGATCAAGGACGCCGGAATAGGGTGGATTCGTCAGGAGTTCCCCTGGGCCGACATCGAGGAGCCTACCAAGGGCCAGTACTGGGACTCGAAGTACAACCAGAGCACCTGGATCAAATACGACAACATCGTGCAGCTTGCGCAGAAGTACAACATCCAGATCATTGCCCGGCTCGATCTCCCTCCCCTGTGGGCTCACCCCGACAACAGCTGGCTGTCAACGCCCCCCGACAACCTGAAGGACTACGGGGACTTCGTCTACACGGTTGTCAGCCGCTACAAGGGCAAGATCAAGTACTACCAGTTGTGGAACGAGCCAAACCTCTACACTGAGTGGGGCAAGAAGCCCGTCAACGCGAAGCAATACGTGCAGTTGCTGAAGGCCGGCTACGAAGCGGCGAAGAGGGCCGATCCCAACTGCGTCATCATCAGCGCTGCCCTAGCTCCTACTATCGAGCAGAGTGCGAACGCCTTGGACGATCGAATCTACCTGCAGCAGATGTACGATGACGGTGCCAAGCCCTACTTTGACATCATGGGGGTGAATGACTACGGGCTTCGCTCCGGGCCGTACGATCGCCGCCTGAACTACGGGGACGTTAACTTCTCCCGGGCCATTCTGACTCGCGAGATTATGGTGAAGAACGGGGACGCCAACAAGCCAATCTGGGCCTCGGAGATTGGATGGGACTCTCAGCCGAAGTCGGTTACGGCACCCGCGGTCTTCGGACGGGTCAGCGAGGAGTTGCAGGCCCGCTACACCGTGCAGGCGTACCAGCGTGCGGCCGAGGAATGGCCATGGATGGGCGTGATGAGCATCTGGTTCTTCAAGCGCCCCGACGACCACGAGAAGGCGGCACCCTTCTACTACTTCCGGATGGTCAATCCCAACTTCACCACAACGCCACTGTACCAGGCTATCAAGGAGATGACGAAACAGCCTCCAGTTCTCAATATGGGCCACTCGTGGGCGGACAACTGGGCACTCCACTATCAGGGCGACTGGCATAGCGCTCCCCTGCCGAACGGCGAGGTCCGGATGTCGACGTCCCAGGCCGGCGCCACGCTGTCGTTCCAGTTCAAAGGCAACGACCTGACGCTGGAGGCCCCGGAGGGCAAAGCTCTAGGATCTGCCGTCGTCACGATAGATGGGAGAGCAGGCATGGTCAGCATGCTACCCAGGAATGCCGCAGGAGAGGCTGTGCTGAGTCTGAAGGCGCCGGTCTCGTCCGACGCGAAGCAGATACCGATCACGAGTGGGCTACTGGACGACGTTCACACGGTGGAGATCAAGACCCAGGGGCCCTTCGCTGTGGATGGTTTCGTCGTGGAGGTTCATGGCCCCACTACGTCGTGGTGGTTCATCTCCAGCTTTATTCTCGTAGCACTGCCTTTCGTCGCGGGTATCGTCCTCGTCATCCTGTTGCGCCGTCGTCGAGCGCACCAGGAGCAGAACCGCTACGCATAGCCCCTCTGTCAAGGCGCTTTCCCTGTGCCCAGGTGTTGGTGTTGAGGACGACACCGACACCTGGGCAGTTGGTTTTTTACATCTCGTCCGGTGGATCTGGAGGGTTTGAAGTCGATGCGGCAACCGATGCCGCTTCCGCCTGGAGGCGCACCGCCTCATGCCACCGGCGCCAGAGTACGAGCAGCCCGACGACCCCCACCACTATCTGCCCCGCGAATATAGCCAGGCTTGGCACGACCAGCACCGTCAGAAAATCGGGAAGTCCATCCCACAATCCATGGAGGACAGCAACGGTGAGGTAAGCGCCCACCACCTTCAGGTTGATTCGGAAGCGTCCAGCCCTGCTTTCGCGGAACAACACGGCGGCCAGGATCGCCGTCCAGGTCCCGTGACCGAGCGGCGAGAGCAGTCCACGGAGCAGCGTGACGACGACCGTATCGGACAGATTGCCCTGGCTCGATAGGAAAGCTGTGAAGGCGTAGCCGGTGCTTTCCAGGGCGGCAAACCCCATGCCGGCCGCCGCACCCAGGATCAGTCCATCCAGTTCCGAGTCGTGCCGCCGGTGCCGAGCGACCACCAGCACGCCCAGTATCTTGACGAACTCTTCGATCAGTCCGATCTGCAGCGCGATCAGAAAGCCGAAGGTGCTCAGAAACAGCGGCTCGAGCCAGGATGCGGCAAACACCCCCAGGATGCCGCCATATACGAAGGTCATGGCGATGGTTGGCATCGTGAGCCGGCTCAGATGACGCCGCTCGTAGAAGAATGCTACGTAAGTGACAGGCACCATGAAGCTACCGAGCATGACCACGGTGGGAAACAGATTCGGGTTGCCGGTCGCCACCAGGGTGATGACGCCGATAATGTAGAATGCGAAGGCTGTCAGTAGTACTCGCCACCACGAACTGGAGCGCCGAGGCCGACGCTGCGCCTCTGGTATGTCAGAACCCATCTTCTCTCCCTTCTCGCCACACACGTACTCCGATGTACTTGTGTACTCAACTCTCACAGTCGATGACGCTCGGCATGGATCGCGTTCCATGCGGGCGGCTGTGGCTAGGCGTTCACAACAACATTGTGCAAGTGACGTACCGAGAGAGAGATATCCGAGTGGAGATGTGACAAAAGTCGCGGCCGATGCAGGCGAGACGCCGCATAGTATGGCCAGCGGATAGTGAGCAAGTTAAAGGAGTCAATGATGGCGAAAGCCGTGAGCTATCCCGATTGGAGAAAGAAGGTCGCCTTCTCGGAAGAGGGACCGAACCCGCAGGTCTTACTCTCGGACGAAAAGGTGAAAGTGGTGTTGGCCGGTCTACGGGAGGGACAGATCATTCCGCCGCATCCCGAGACCCAGGGAGTGTTTCAGTGCCTCGAAGGCACCGGATGGATGATGGTTGATGGAGAGCGCATCCCGTTTGACGCGGGCGCTACGGTGCTCGTGCCATCAGGGGCCTCGCGGGGGATAGAAGCGGAGACCCAGCTCGTCTTCCTGGCGGTACGCGTGCTTTAGTGCTGCGTCACACGCTTGGCGACGTCCTGGAATCGACGTTTTAGCGGGTGGTCCAGGCATGAACAGCGTAGGGGCGGTTCGCGAACCGCCCCTACAACACCATAGGTGGTGCCGATACTCCCCGAATTACACCATCGCGAAGCGGGCCGTGAAGTGGCGCAGGACCGGCGGCTCGTCCACGATCTGCATCCCGCGTATGGACTGCCGATCCTTCGCGAGTTGGGCGAAGGTCGCGGCCACGAGCGCGAGTTGCGCGCTGGTATAGGTCCGCCGCGGGATCGCCAGCCTCACCAATTCCGGCCGCGTCCCTGTCGGATCCTCGCCGAACATTACCGAGCCGATCTCCACGCTCCGGATGCCGCCGTCCAGATAGAGCGCGACGGCGAGGGCCTGCCCTGGGAACTGGGCAGGGGGAATATGGGAAAGGAACTCGCCCGCGTTGACGAACACGCCGTGCCCGCCGGGCGGTTCCACCATCGGCACCCCCAGATCGCGCAGCAGATCCGCGAGAAAGCCAACTTGCCCAATGCGGTGGGCCAGATATCCCTCGTCCAGCACCTCACGGAGCCCGACGGCCATGGCATCCAGATCGCGTCCGGCGAGGCCGCCGTAGGTCGGGAAGCCCTCGGTCACCACCATCCGGCGCCGAATCCTCTCCGCGAGGTCTGCGTCACGTAGGACGATCAAGCCGCCCATATTGACGAGGCCGTCCTTCTTTGCGCTCATAGTGATCGCATCGGCGCACTCGCCTATGGCTCGGACGATCTCGGCGATGGACTTACCGGCGTAGTCTGGCTCCCGTTGCTTGATGAAGTAGGCGTTCTCAGCGATTCTGCTTGCGTCCACTATTACGGGAATTCCGTGACTCTGGCACAGCTCACGCACCGCCCGCAGATTGGCCATGGAGACCGGTTGGCCGCCTCCGGCGTTGTTGGTGACGGTCATCACTACCCCCGCGATCTCGCCGGGGTGGGCCGCCTTCAGGGCATTGGCCAGTAG
>JAJYKO010000467.1 GCA_021788565.1 Chloroflexota bacterium | reverse complement strand
CTCGATCTGCAGAGGTTTCACCTGCACGATCTCCCGGATCTGCTCCAGCGAGAAGCCCAGGAACTTCAGGGCAAGGATCTGCTGCAGCTTCACGAGGTCGCGATCCGTGTACCGCCTGTGACCGGCTTCCGTCACGGAAGAAGGCCGTAGGAGGCCCTCGCTGTCGTAGAAGCGCAGGGTTCGGACGGTGACCCCTGCCCTGGCGGCGAACTGGCCGGTTGGATAACTTCGCGCGATCAAGGCTCTAACCTCCTTTCGGCTGGCAGCATAAAGGATGACGTAACGTCAGCTGCAAGACCCCAAACGCATGAGATTCTACCGCGTTCCCCGTTGGGGCGAGCCGACCTGGTACAATACCCCGTAGCTATGCTGCAAGCTGTAGACATTACGAAGTATTTCGGCTCCGAGGCGGTTCTGGAAGGGGTCAGCCTGGAGCTGAATCCCAACGAACGAGTGGCCCTCGTCGGACCGAATGGCGCCGGCAAGTCCACCCTCCTCCGTATCCTGTTGGGACAGGTGGAGCCCGATTCGGGCCGAGTCCATCTCACCCCAGGCCGCACCATAGCTTATCTCCCGCAGGATGCCGGCTGCGAGCCCGGCCGCACCCTCCACGAGGAGATGCTCGTCCTCTTCGAAGACGTCGTCGCCCTGGAGACGGAGCAGCGCCGTCTCGAAGAGCGCATGCACGGCTTGGACGCAAGCTCGCCGGAGCTAATGCCGCTGGTGGAGGCCCACGCGAAGCTTCACGACGAGTTCGACCGGCGTGGCGGGTACACGATAGACGCCGAGATCGGCCGCGTCCTGTACGGCCTCGGCTTCAGCATGGAGGACTACGACAAGCGGACGGAGCACTTCAGCGGCGGCTGGCAGATGCGCATCGCTCTGGCCAGGCTGCTGCTACAGCGCCCTGACCTGCTGCTTCTGGACGAGCCCACCAACCATCTGGACCTGAGGGCCACGGAGTGGCTGGAGGGATACCTGCGGCAGTACCGTGGCGCAGTGGTGGTAGTCTCCCACGATCGCTACTTCCTGGACCTGGTGGCCACCCGTACCCTCGAGCTCCAGCGAGGGCGGCTGACGGAGTACGCTGGCAACTACTCCTCCTACGTCAAGGAGAGGGCGAGACGCGAACGGGAGCAGGAGGCCGCCTTCCAGCGCCAGCAGATCTACCTCACCCGCCAGCAGGCTTTCATCGATCGATTTGGCGCCGACAAGCGGCGTTCCAGCCAGACCAAGAGCCGCGAGAAGTTGCTGGAGAAGATGGAGAAGGTTGAGGCCCCTCGCGGCAAGACTAAAGCCATCAAATTCCGATTCCCTTCTTCCACCCCCAGCGGAAGGAAAGTGTTCGAGTTGCACGAGGCTGGCAAGGAGTACAGCGGCAAGTGGGTCTTCCAGGGGTGTGAGCTACTGGTGGAGCGAACCGACAGGATGGCGATGGTCGGCCCCAACGGTTCCGGCAAGTCCACGCTTCTTCGGCTGTTGGCTGGGGTGGAGAAGCCGGACGCAGGCAGCATCTCCCCGGGTGTGAACGTGCTTCGTGCCTACTACGCCCAGGACCAGTCCGAGACGCTGGACGACGGCAACACCGTCCTGGAGGAGATTTACGGCGCGGCTCCCAAGGACTGGATGCTGGAGGACGTCCGCGCAATGCTGGGACGGTTCCTCTTCTCAGGGGACGACGTGTACAAGCCGATCGCTGTGCTTAGCGGGGGAGAGCGAAGCCGCCTGGCGCTGGCCAAGATGCTGCTGCGCCCGTCCAACGTCCTGCTGCTGGACGAGCCCACCAACCATCTGGACGTTGCCGCCCGCGAGACGCTGGAGGCAGCCCTCGCCGACTACCCCGGTACTCTGGTCATCGCCTCCCACGACCGCTACCTCATCGACAAGCTGGCTAACAAGGTCGCGGACATCGAGGGCGGCCAGGTTACTCTCTATCCAGGCAACTACACCAGCTATCGGGAGAAGAAGGCGGCGCTAGAGGCCGCTATCGCGGCCGAAAGGGAGACAGGGAGAAGGGGAGACGGGGAGAAAGGCAGAACCCAGAACTCAGAACCCAGAACCAGCCACCCGGGGCGCAGGGCGCAGGACTCAGTCCTCAGTCCTCGCAAGCTCCGCCGGGAGCTGGATTCCGTGGAGAAGGACATCATATCCGTAGAGAAGAGGATCGACGAGCTTGAGCGGCTGATGGAGGAACCGGATCTGTTCGCCGACCCGGCGCGGTCGGCGCCGGTGGTGGCCGAGCACTCCGAGCTCTCCGCCCGCCTCACTCAGCTTAACCAGCGCTGGGAGGAACTGGGCAACCTGCTGCAGGAAAGCGAACAGCGAGAAGCAACCACCAATCGCTAATCGCGCCTATGCTATACTGCCCGGCGCCTATCCTTGCCCAACCTCGACGGCCGCGTTTGGAGTTCACCGCGATGAGCCTTCGTCCAGCGGCGGCAGCGACGCTCAGAATGTTTCTTCTGCCAGCCGCCCTTTACTTCGCGCTCTTCTGCCTGCTCACCTACCCGCTGATAACCATGTTCTCCACCCGTCTCTTCGGAGACCTGGGCGACGGCGTCCAGAACTACTGGAACCTCTGGTGGATGAACAAGTCGATCGTGCAGATGCACGCTCCCTTCTGGCAGACCCCCTACCTGCACTACCCCTACGGAACGACGCTGCTCGGACACACCCTGAACCCCTTTAACGGCTTTATGGCCATACCGATGCTGCACTTCCTGTCGCTGATGGAGGCGTACAACGTCATCGTCGTCTTCTCCTTCGTCATGGGCGGGGTGACGGCCTTCTGGCTCGCCTACCACATAACGCGCGCCTACTGGCCCAGCTTCCTGGGCGGCTGCGTCTTCACCTTCTCCGAGTTCCACTTCGCCCACGCCCAGGGGCACATGCAGCTCGTCTCCCTGGAATGGCTGCCCCTCTTCGCGCTGCTGTGGTACATGCTGGTGGAGAAGCCCCGACCCCTTCTGGGCGTCGCGGCGGCCCTCGCACTCTTCGCCGTCGTCCTGTGCGACTACTACTACATGTTCTACAGCGTGCTGCTCGGCCTGATAATGATCGTCTGGCAGGCGATCCGCTCGCGAAATCCGCTCTTTGCCTTCAGGCGCCCCTATTTTCGGTCCTTCGCTACTTTCGCTGCCGTCGCGCTCCTGACTACCGGACCGCTGGTCATCTCGCTACTGCTGCTCAGCATCCGCGACCCGCTGATCGGGGCTCACGACACCCTCACCATGTCGCTGGACCTCCTGGCGCCCTTCATCCCCGGCGGCCACTGGCGCTTCGCCTCCCTGACCGAGGGGTACTGGGGAAAGCTCCCCGGCAACATCCATGAGAGCTCCGTGTACCTGGGGCTCTCCGTGGTGGGGCTGCTCGTCTACGTTTGGCTCAGGCGGCGCGGCCTGTCGTCCTTCAACCCCGGGCTGTGGTTCGCGGTGCTGGGCTTCTTCCTGGTGATGAGCCTGGGGCCGGCGCTGCACGTCTGGGGAACGCAAGTCGGGCCGGAGGTGCTCCCCTACGCCTGGTTGGAGGTGATCTTCCCTCCCCTGACCATCTCTGGCGTGCCGCTCAGGATGATGGTGATGGTGACGCTGGCTGCCTCGGTGCTGGTCGCCATGGGGTTCAAGCTGCTGCTCTCGGGATCGAACGCGAGGCGGGTCGTGGCGGTGCTGTTGGTCGCGCTGATGGCCGTGGAGTTCCTGCCGGCGCCGCTGCCGGCCTCTGCCCTCACGGTGCCCCCCTACGTGAGGGTCCTGGCGGGACTGAAGGACGACAAGGGCGTCCTGGATACCGTGGCCAACAAGACGATGGTCCTGTACTACCAGACGGTCCACCAGAAGCCGATCGCCCTCGGCTACGTCTCCCGGCTCCCCAAGAGCGTGGCCGACATCGACTACCAGCTCACGACAGTGTTCGAGCAGCGGGACTACGCAAAGCTCCGGCAGGTGTTCGGCATCCGCTACCTGGTCGTCCAGCCCGACTTCCAGGTGACCAGCACGGCGATACCCGTGAAGCTCCTCTACCAGGGCCCCGACGCCCGCGTGTACGACCTGGGGCAATAGCTGGGAGTGCATGCAAGTGCAATTTCTGGAAGGCACGCCGGAAGCGTTCGGTCGTGTGGGACTTCACAGTCGATCTGGATCGAGAAGCCGCGTGCGGGCCTCGCGATGCTCGGTGGTTGCCTCCTCCGCCAGCCGGGCGAGTGCATCGGCCGAGCCCTCAAGCGCCTCACGCCAGCGCTGATCAGAGGCCAGTTCCTCAAGAATCCAGGTGGCGATAGCCTCCTGCTCCGCTTCGGGCAGCTTAGCGGCCTCGGCAAATGCCTTTTCCAAGATTTCTGTCATCTGACCGCCTTCTTTCCGTGTGTCAAGTGTCTTCCAGATTCTACCACGCCACTTGCCTGGCACTCAGCTCATGGTCGTCCAGCCCGACTTCCAGGTGACCAGCACGGCGATACCCGTGAAGCTCCTCTACCAGGGCCCCGACGCCCGCGTCTACGACCTGGGGGAGTGAGGCGGTCGCTCCGGATGCGACCGCCACCGCCATACAAGGGACGTCACTCCTTCATCAACTCGAAGAGCTTGGCGACTGTGCGCCAGTTCCTCCCGGTGCTAATCGTGGCAAGCTTCGAGTCGAAATAGTCGTTGGTTAGCCTGGTGCGCGCGACACCGTTCGGGAGCCACAGGTAGACCTCCTGGCCGCGCACAGCGAACGCGTCGGGTCGCGACCGGTCGGGATCGAGGACATCGACACGCGTGGGGTCCGGCAAGCCGGAAAGAAACAGGACGTGTAGCTCGTCTTCAGGTATGCCCGCTTCGAGAAAGGGATTCCCGCTGATGACGGCGCGCAGCTGCTCGGCCGTCCGCAGCAGCACTGGTGTCTCGTAGCCGAAACGCTCCGCGACTGCTTTGGTGAGTCTGGCAGAGATCGACTCCAACAGCGCCGAATCCACGCTGAAAACGACATTACCGCTCTGTATATAGGTCCGCACGTCGCTGCACCCCGCGTCGATGAAAACCTCCACCAACTCTTTCATCGGGACCTTGTTCTTGCCCCCGACGTTTATTCCTCGAAGCAGCGCTATGTGCGTGGACGACATTCGATGTGGCCCTTCATGCGTAAGAATGGACGGTTGCCCCAAACTGGACAGCTAGCCCGATCACTTTAGCGCCTAAGGGGTGGCCCTCGGATACGTTATCATAGCGATTGCGAGGGGTAGAGACACAGCCCGTGCCTGCACTATCGCCTGAGAATCGCTAGAATGCATCTGAGCTGGAGAGCCAGCTGTTCGTGGAGGTGTAGTCACGATGGTCAAGCGTCTACTCAAACCAACGGTCGGCCTCAGGCCGGTGCCGGTAGTCCTGGTAACCTGCA
>JAJYKO010000466.1 GCA_021788565.1 Chloroflexota bacterium | reverse complement strand
ACCATTGGCTCCACCTTCTCGCTGCCCCTCGCGATAGAGAGCACGCTGTACCGCATCGCCCGAGAGGCTTTCTTCAACGCTTGCCGTCATGGCGGGGCCTCTCACGTCTGGGTGACTCTGGAGTTTGCGCCGGAGCAGGTGGTCATCCGCATCGAGGACGACGGTCTCGGTATCGCGGATGTTCGTCGCGACGAAGCCCTCCATTCCGGCGGTCACCATGGGCTGGCCAGCATGATCGAACGGCTGGCACCGTGGCATGGAACATTCGGAATCCGCCGGCGACCGCAGGGCGGCACCGTAGTCGAGGCCACTATTCCCCTCCTGTGCCAGTGGAACGAGCCACCGAACGGGAGCGTCGTGGCATGAGTCGAATCTTGCTGGTAGACGACCACGAAATCGTCCGGCGGGGACTAGCCGAGATCATCGCCACCGCGGCCGATCTGGAGGTGGCCGGCGAGTGCGCCCGGGCAGACGACCTGATGGCCGCCGTGCAGCGAACCGCGCCGGACCTCGTACTCCTCGACGTACGCCTTGGCGACCGCGATGGCTCGGCGCTGTGCGAGGAGTTGCTGCGACGTTGGCCAGACCTGAAGATCGTCATGCTATCCGCCTTCGTCGACGAGGACGCGATCCAGCGCAGCCTGCTCGCCGGCGCCAGGGGATACCTGCTCAAGGACATCGATGCCGTGGGGCTGCTCGGGCAGCTGCGCGCGGTCCTTCGCGGCGAAGTAGTCCTCGACCCGAAGGTCGCCGGCCGAGTCGTCGCCCAGATGCAGCAGATGGTCATCCACGCAGCCATGGAGCGGCCGACGGGACGAGAAGTGGAGGTTCTGAGAGCCGTCACCCGCGGGCTTACCAGTCGGGAGATCGCGGAACAGTTGGTCATCAGCGAGAGCACCGTCAAGAGCCACATCCAGAGCCTGATGCGCAAGCTGAATGCGGCGAACCGTGCGGAACTGGTGGCGGAGGCAATCCGCCTGAAGCTGCTGTAGGGTGGGTGACAGCAGGCTAGCTAAGCTGAGGCCGCGGTGGGACGCATCGTCATCCCCTCTCTACCCATCGTCATCCCCGCGAAAGCGGGGATCCACGTAGTACGCCGGGGCTCTGGATTCCCGCTTTCGAGAGAATTGCCCATGCCCCTCTGGGAAACCAACCGCGAATGAAAACGGGGCAGCCTCCCTCGGCCCGTCATGCCCGCGGAAGGTACTTCTGATCAACGAACGTGATCGCGCGTCCCTCAGACCTTCCTCATGGTGACCCGGAACAGCCGGCGCGGCAGGTCCCCCTCCTCGAACTCCGTCAGGTCTAGCAGCTCGTAGCCGGTGGTCAGATGCTCCACTAGCGAGCGGCCGAAAAAGTGGACGATGAAGCCGCCGACCTCGAACATGTCATCGTCCCGGTCTATGCCTGCCCCGTAATGGGCGTCGTCCGTCGTGCGGACGGTGAAGACACAGAGCCCTCCCGGACGCAGAACCCGGCGCACCTCCTTCGACAGCCCTTCGAGCTCGGGGGTCGTCAGCGCCATGCAGAAGAGCATGTGAGAGTAGCAGGCATCGAAGCTCTCATCGGGGAAGGGCAAGGGCTCCCGCACGTCGGCGCGGGAAGAGCAGACGAGTTCTGACAGCCCGACGGCGCATGCCTTGATCGTGATCGTCTCGACCGCCTCTTCTGCGTAGTCCAGCGCCCGGACCCTTAGGCCGTGCTGTGCGAAGAAAAGGGTATCCCTGCCCTGCCCCGCGCCGAGTTCGAGGACATCCAGCGTCCCATGGCCCTGGAAGAGGCCGACCGCCGCCAGTGCGGGATCGCTGGGCTGGGTGCCAAACATCTCGAGTTGCCGGGCGAACGTATTGCCCCAATGGTCCTGTTGGCGGTCCAGGGCTTCTCTATCGACGCCCGGTTCATCTGAATCACCCGACCACTGTCGCTTCTGGTCTCGCTCATCCCTCGGCGAGGGCTTGCTGGCGAGAGTATGGGTTCCTGAAAGGATATCTAGTTGCTTCCGCTCATCCTGAGCGGCAGGTCTGGCTCAGCCCGATATGGAGCACACAGCCCCCGTTGGCATTGCCTCTTCGCTGAGGTCGGTCTCTTTATTCATGACTCTTCTCCAACCGTCAGTCTTGCTCCTCTCGAACTGTCTGGACCAAGGACTTGATCTCTTCAGCCATCCTGCCGAGGAGACCCTCGGGCAACCTCTCCCGCTCGGAGGAACCCAGCCCCTCAGTGATCCTGGGGATGCAGACTCCCATCATCGTCTGCATGAAGGCCACTTTGTCGGCGAGGTCCATACCGGCGAACATGTGCCCCATCCTCACTCAGAGAGGCCGCCAACTCCCTGCACGCGTCGACGGTCTTCCAGACCGCCTCGTCAGCCAGTCAATAGTAGGTGAAGGCACCGCGCCTTTCGGCCCGAACAAGGCCATGGTCCCGCAGGACCCTCAGGTGGTGAGAGACCAGGGGCTGCGCAAAGCCGGTCTCCTCGACGAGGAGATTGACCCACTTTCAATCGGGAGTGAGGGCCAGCACAATTTGGAGACGCGTGGGTTCGGCGAGGGTCTTGAAGATTTCCGCCAGTGCCGCTATCGAAGAATCCACCGCTTCCTCCGCTATATCGACGCAGCTATATATGTAGCAACATAGATATCATGAAGCAGACCTGCTGTCAAGCACCGCCTCGTAGCCCGGCGGGCTGACCTGCTCGACCCACGATCGACAGGTGTTGTTCGACCTGTAGGGACATCGTTGCCAGAGGCAAGACAGGCGGGAAGAGCCTCCTGGCCCAGGCCACCAAGACCTGGCGGTCACCTCGGCCAACGAAACAGGGGAAACGTCTATCGACCAGGAAGAGGTTACGCTGGATATGACTGAGGCCGCCCGAGCAACTAGAGCCGGAGGAGGCCGGCGGGGGTGTTCAACCAAAGCCCCCGCGGCCTTGGAGACCGGGGGGGTTTGATTTCGGATCCTGGGGCTCTCACTCCGGGCGGTTACGCAGCCGTCGCGGCCTCGTCCCTTTCCGCAACACGAGCAGGCCGGCGATGGGCCGGCACTTTCACTTTGAGGAACGTAACGAACGTGAACAGATAACCTGCCGTCCCGATCAGCACCACGTAGCTGGCATACAGCAGCGGCATTGCCCACGCGAGGTTGCTGCTGGTGGTCAGGAAGCTACTGATCGCGCGGAGGTAATCCTGGTCAGCGGCCTCGACTCCGAACACCTGCGGCACCAGGTAGAGCGTCGCAGCGAGCAGAATCAGTCCAGTTGTGACGCGGTAGTCGGTCGCGTTGTCATCGGCGTCGCGCGTCAGCTTAACGGCGAGGGCCAGGAGCAAAATCGACATTGCGAGTGGGCCGGTCAGGGGAAGGTCACTACCCTTCACGAGATTGGGGTAGAACATAATGATCCCCAGGCTGAAAGTCACCAACATGACGCCGTCTCGCACCAGCACGTAGGCCAGCCACCAGATGTCCGCGCCGAAGCGCAGTGTGAACTTGTGCAACATACGGAGCATGTAGGGCCGGCTCAGGTGCAACGCGAGGGTAAGGATCCAGAAGGCGGGAAGCATCGCCGCCGCGGTCTGGATGATCCACGTCTGTCCACCTGTGACGAGGCCGGAAGTGATCGCATTGGTGAGTTGATCGGGTGTCATCGTTCACTCCTTTTCGGTGAGAGTCTTGGGGTTCGCGGTTGTCCGCACCTTCGTCGTGTCGTCGTTCGTCTGCCAGGTCCGCCATACCCGCCAGGTCTGGTCCCGCCGCACCGGCCGCCACTTGTGCTCGGCTCCCCAGGGGTCGCCCGCGGGCCGCTCCTTACGGGAGACCCGTGTGAAGGCCGAAAGGGCCTGCCAGTGCTCGGGATCGTAGGGAACCTCGTGCACAAGCAGCCCCTGCGGCGATGCCAGTGGGACATCGCCCTCCGCCTTCTCGACGTGAACGATGCCCAGCGGGCACTCCATGGTGCAGACCATGCAGCCGGTGCAGCGTGCGATCTGAATGGGAAAGACCATCATCCAGGATTGATTCGCGGATGGCAGGCCACTAACCTCGTCCTCCGGCTCGGGGCCCGAAGCCTGGGGCCGAGTCATGTCGAGGGAGTGGGCGGGGCAAACATCCACGCATACGCCGCAGTTCAGGCACTCGTCGGGATCGAAGGAGAATCGGAAGCCTGCCATTCGTGCCTCCTTATCGCGCTGCCGGAGTGCCGGTAGAGCGCAACGTATATATCGCGGCGAAGGCGCCGAGGATTCCCACCCCTACGAGCGAGGTGTAGGTAGCGACAAGTGCCAGACCGAGGTTGTCCTGCGATACGAGCGCCCTGGCGATCGCCGGGTTAACCCCGAGCAGGGTCGCCTGCACGCCCAGGAGAGTCGGGAGGAGATAGAGGAATGCTCCCAAACCAAGAAGCGTGCTGGTTAGCCTGAAGGCCGCCGGATCCTCGTCCACGTCGCGGACCAGTTTCACTACGAGCACAGCAAAGAGGCAGAGCGCGGCGAAAGGTCCGGTTACCGGCAGATCATTGCTCTGCATCACGTCCGGGAAGAAGAACATGAAGCTGAGCCCGAAAGTTAGCAGGATCACAAAGTCACGGATCGCCACGTAGGCGAGCCACCAGATGTCCGCGCCCAACCGTAGGGAGAACTTCTGCACGACGTTCAGCATGTATGGTCGAGCGAGGTGTAGCGCGACCATCATCATCCACAAGATGGGTAGCACTGCCGCCAGGGTGCCTTCGAGCAGCTGTTCGCCCCCGCCGGAAAGCGCACCGGAGACGGCTTGCGAGATCTGGTCCGGGGTCATACTTGCCTCCTTGATCAAGCGTCAAACTGATGCCGGCGTCGAGCTCCGGCCTTCGTCGCTAGAGTACCGACCCTGGCCTGCAAGTACATCCCCAGGAGGTGTGAACCGAGGATGAACGATAGTATGAAATTGGGCTAGTACGAACGGAGGGGCGGCTGTCACGCGAGGGCAGGTCGTGGACACCAACGTTGGGAGCAGGGTAGGATGTAGATGCAAGAGGCAAGACGGTTCGCCGGCAGGAGCCGGCCCCTGCGATCCATCGGGCGCACAAACCGGCTCCTACGATCCATGGGGCGCACAAACCGGCCCCTACGTTTCCTCTTGCGTAGGAGCCGGCTCCTGCCGGCGAACCGGTGCTCAGGCGTACAGCCCCCGCAGCTTTTTGGCCTCGGCCACCCGGCCAACCCCTAGAATGTAGGCGGCCATACGCAGCGGGACATGGTAGGTCTCCGATGCCCCCGCCACGTCGCGGAAGGCGGTCACCATCTTCTCCTCGAGTCGCTCGCGGATCTCGCTCTCTCGCCAGAAATAGCCGTACCGATCCTGCACCCATTCGAAGTAGGACACGACGACTCCCCCGGCATTTG
>JAJYKO010000465.1 GCA_021788565.1 Chloroflexota bacterium | reverse complement strand
CGGCAGAGCCGCCGGCCCCTACACGGTCACTTGTAGGGGCCGGCGGCTCTGCCGGCCCGCCGTTGCTCCAGTGGTTAGGCGTTCTTGATCAGGCTGAGGTCGCCGGTCTTGGCCGCCTGCAGGATCGGTCCCATGTACTCGTCCACCATGGCGGCGGTCATGGGCACCGGCATGTTCTCCAGCTTCATCTTGAGAGCGGGATCCTTGGCTGCCTCCAGGGCTTTCTGGATGTGCCCATCGGTGAAGCCCTTCACCTCGGACAGGGTGGTCGGGAAGCCCACTTTCTTGCTCAGGGCGATCATCGCCTCGGCAACCGCCACTCCCAGCTCTCGTCCCTTCAGGTTCTGCACATCCGCGCTGGTCAGGCCAGCATCCTGGAAGATCTTGCCTACCATTCGCAATGACTCTTCGACCGCGGGTGCGAAGTACACGGTGTAGTAGGGGTTCATGATGAAGCAGGCGCGACCGTGGCTCAGTATGTCCACCAGGGAGAAGCTGGTGAGGTGGGCGCCGTTGGTGCCGCCCAGCATGATAGCGTAGCCGCCCAGGTCGGTGGCCAGGCCAAGGGCCGTGCGAGCCTCGACGTCGTTGCCGTTCTTCATGGCCCGCTCCAGGTACTCGACCACCAGGCCGATCCCCACCTGGGCCACTTCCATCATCTTGCCGTAGTATGGCTTGCCCACGGAGTCGAAGAGCACCTCAAGGCAGTGGGATACACCGTCCAGCGCGCCATCCGCGGTGAAGCCCGGCGGCATCGAGAGGGTCAGATCGTAGTCGAAGATCGCCCGCGCGGGAACAACTGCCATATCGACAACCAGTTTCTTCTGCCCGGTCTTCACGTCGGTGATGTTGGAGTACTTGGTCAGGTGAGCCCCCGTGCTGGCGGCCGTCTGAATAGCCACTATTGGGGTGAGGGTCTTGCCGGTAGCTTTCAGCTTCGCCGTGACCAATCCTGTGCCGAGGTACTCGTCGATGGTGCCGCCCAGCGTGCGCAGCACCTCTGCCGATTTGGCCGCGTCGATGGTGCTTCCGCCGCCGAGGCAGACTATGACGTCCGCGTCGGTGCTCTTCAGCTCGTCGGTGATGCGGTACAGATCCTCGCGAGGTGCGTTGGGCTTGGCCCCCTCGATCTCCTTCACCACAGTCACTCCCGCGGTGGCCAGGGAGTTCTTGATGGTCTGAACGAAGGGAATGTTCCCGGGGAACGGATCGTAAATCAAGGCAGCATGCTTGCCAAGCTCGACGGCGATCTTGCCGGTCTGTCCGAGCACGCCGGATCCGAAGACGTAGCGGTTGCCCTGAAACTCCTGAATCAATCCTCTTGCCCGTGTGAAGTCCGACACTGGATCCTCCTTGAGAGAGAAGGGTAAAGTGGATGCCGCGGATAAGCGCGAGGGCACACGTGCGTCCGCGCGGCCCAGTCGCCTGCGTCCCTAGTATAGCTAGTCGCCGCCGGATGTGCATCTTGGATCGCAAGCGCGCCCGAATCGTTGACTTGGCGAAGGCGCGATACTATTATGGTGGTTGCCTCTGTCTGATCGCCTCGGGCTCCATCCAGGTGCCTGAGGATGAGCGGACCCCCGAATTTCCAGCGTGGAAGACGAGTTGCTGGTGGCCGGCACCGGGGTGGTGTTCGTCTGTCAGGTTTCACTTGCGCGACCAGTAAGAAATACAGCGCGGAGCTCACCGGCCGGACCGTGGCCTCCGAGCTGTTTCTTCGGCAAATATACATAACAACAACGAAGGAGATAGTCAGGATGGCCTACAAGATCACCGAGGACTGCATCAGCTGTGGGGCCTGCGAGTCGGTCTGCCCGAACACCGCGATCAGCCAGGGTTCGGACATTTACGAGATTGACTTCAACAAGTGCACCGAGTGCCAGGGCTTCTACGACGAATCCCAGTGCGCCTCCGTATGCCCTGTGGATGCCTGCATGGCGGATGCCGATCACCCGAGGGCCTAGCGCTCCCTGGAATTGACCGTTATGCGCCGAGTATTCCGATAGCCGTTCGCGGCCGAGGCGGGCAATCCGGCCAGCCCGTCCCCCGTGCCGCACGCGCAATGTACGCCCTGGACGTTCACGACTGACCGCGAACGTTCGGGGCGTATTTCTTTTTAGTGAGGCCCTCGCCCTCCCCGGCCGTCACCCCTTGCCCACGCGCCTTAACCATGCCCGGTCCGCGGCATGGCTCAGGAGGGTGGGCAGATGGGGTGACAGTCGGGGGAGGGCGAGCCTCCCGGCGAGCCGCCACGCCGGTAGGAAACTGGCGGCTCAGCAGGAGCTTCGCCCTCCCTTCCCCATCCCACACTGCGACCCCACTGCTTAACCATGCCCGGTCCGCGCCCTGGTGGCACAGTTCTCGCAGTCTTACGGGACATCTGATTTCAGCCAGCTTTCTCTTGTAGCGGACCTGTCCCAGTCTTCCTGTTGGTGGATGGCAGCGGTTGGGCACGTTCCTTCTTCTTGCTTGCTGCCGTCGTTGAGATAGGCTTCCATGGGGAGGTGAAACGTGAGCGTCGATCGCGGACGAGCATGGGGTTGGCAGACGATCTACCGTGGCCAGACTGGGCAGTGGGCCCAGCTCCTCCACCGCATCACCGGGCTGGGCGTTGTGCTATTTCTTCTGGGCCACATTGTCGACACCCTCCTGCTGGGTTGGGGCCCGGGGGTATACGACATGGTAATAGGTTGGTACCACTCCCCTTGGGCGATGTGGGCCGAGATACTGCTGGCCGCTGGGGTGGTCTACCATGCCATAAACGGAATCCGGGTCACAATAATCGACTTCTGGGACAAGGGCTCCCTCTACCACGAGAGAATGTTCTGGATCGCTGTCGTCGTTTTCCTCGTCCTCTTCGTGCCGACCGCTATCGTGATGTTCGCGTCGGTCTACTAGCTGGAGGTGATGGCGATGATTTACGAGGCCGCCGGTAGACCCAGGCCGCGCTCCAGCAACTTTGAGCTGTGGTCGTGGCTCTTCATGCGGGTGTCGGGCGTAGTACTCCTGGTGATGGTGCTGGCTCATTTCGCCATCATGCACGTCTTCACGCCTCTTCGGGACGTAGATTTCGCATTCGTGGCGGCCAGATTCTCCACCCCGGGTTGGCGGATATACGATCAGGTCATGCTGGCGCTGGCGTTACTTCACGGAATGAACGGCGTCCGCGTGGTGTCGGACGACCTTTTCCATTCCAAGGGATGGCGCGTGGTGATCACTTCGCTCATCTACCTCGTCGGCTTCACGTTCTTGGCCATCGGGATGCTGATCATCTATACGTTCCAGCCCGGCGTAGGCCGCTGACGAAGGAGTGCAGCTATGTACCACAAGTTTGACGCGCTCGTGGTCGGGGGCGGTGGGGCTGGTCTGACCGCGGCCATGGAGATGGCCGGCAAATGTCACGTCGCGGTCATCAGCAAGCTGTACCCGACCCGTTCCCATACTGGGGCCGCGCAGGGCGGGATTGGTGCTGCTCTAGGGAACCTCGAGGAGGACCACTGGGAGTGGCACATGTTCGATACCGTCAAGGGAAGCGACTACCTCGCCGACCAGGATGCAGTGGAGATCATGTGCCAGGATGCCATAGATACCGTCTATCATCTTGAGCACATGGGCCTTCCCTTCAGCCGCCTCCCCGACGGACGGATCGCCCAGCGCTTTTTCGGCGGACACACCAAGGAGTTCGGCAAGGAGCCGGTCCATCGCTCCTGCTACGCCGCCGACCGCACCGGCCACATGATCCTCCAGACGGCCTACCAGCAGTGCATCAAGAATGAGGTTCAGTTCTTCAACGAGTACTTCGTCGTGGATCTGCTAGTCGTGGATGGAACCTGCCAGGGGGTTGTAGCCGTTCACATCGCCTCCGGGGAGATCCACACGTTCCACGCAAAGGCCGTGCTTTTCGCCACTGGAGGCTACGGCCGGGTGTACAAAATCACCAGTAACGCCCTCAGCAATACCGGAGACGGCATCGCCGTCGCCTACCGCCGGGGTGTGCCTATGGAGGACCCGGAGTTCTACCAGTTCCACCCGACCGGCATCTACAAGATGGGCATCCTAATAACAGAGGCAGCCCGAGGCGAGGGCGGCGTGCTGAGGAACAGAACCGGCGAGCGTTTCATGGAGCGGTACGCGCCGACGCTGAAAGACCTGGCTCCGAGAGACATGGTGTCCCGCAGCATGTACACGGAGGTGCGGGAGGGCCGCGGCATCGACGGCAAGGATTACCTGAACCTTGACCTTACCGCCTTGGGCGCGAATATCGTTGAGAAGCGATTGCCGGATATCACCGACTTCGTGAAAGTGTACCTTGGCATCGATCCCGTGAAGCAGCCGATACCGGTCCAGCCCACCGCCCACTACGCCATGGGTGGCATCCCCACCGATAACGACGGCCGGGTGCTGATCGACGAGAAGAACACCGTGATGCCCGGCTTCTACGCGGCGGGCGAGTGCGCGTGCGTCTCCGTCCACGGGGCCAACCGCCTCGGCACCAACTCCCTGGTCGACATCATCGTCTTCGGACGGCGCTCCGGCATCGACATGCTCCGCTATCTCAAGGAGTCGGACCTTCTGCCGCTTCCTGCCGATGCCGATGGGGCTGCCAACACGCAGATGAACCGCTTCCTGACCGGCGAAGGGACCGAGAACGCGGCCACGATCAGGAACGAAATGCAGGTGGCGATGGAAGATGACGCCTCCGTGATGAGGGATGAAGAGAAGCTCACGCGGATGGAAGCGAAGATTCGCGAGCTTCAGGACCGATACACTCGAGTCTCCGTTGGTGACAAGGGCAAGCTGTTCAACAGCGATCTCCAGGAGGTGATCGAGCTGGGCAACATGTTGGACATCTCGGAGGCGATCGTGGCGGGTGCCATGGCACGTAAGGAGAGCCGTGGCGCTCACTTCCGTGAGGATTACCCAGAACGGAACGACGCCGAGTATCTGGCTCATACCCTGGTCTACCGGGATGGCGGGAAGCTGAGGATCAACTACAAGCCAGTGAATATCACACGCTTCACACCCAAGCCACGCGTCTACTGATGTTGGGTCACCAGTCGGGGATCGCTGTCGACCGTAACCTGACCGATGACTGGCGACTTTGGATTGATGACTACCTCGCTCGTGGAGGTGACGGATGCGAGTTGTCCTTAAGATAAAACGGTATGATCCTAACAAGGACATCCAGCCGTACTATTCCGAGTACGAGGCCGAGGTGGAGTCGACCGACCGTGTGCTGGATGCACTGAACTACGTGAAGTGGTACCGCGACGGCTCCATCACCTACCGCCGCTCCTGCGCCCATGGAGTCTGCGGCTCGGACGCTATGCGGATCAACGGACGGAACCGGCTCGCCTGCAAGGTGCTGATCAAAGACGCGGG
>JAJYKO010000464.1 GCA_021788565.1 Chloroflexota bacterium | reverse complement strand
GTCGCCACGATCACGAAGCCAAAGTAGTAGTAGTTGATGTACCCACCCGCGAACCACGGGTCATACGGCGGGAAGTAAGTGGACTTCGCGATGGCGTTGATGTAGGCGAACTCCATCGGCTTCTCACCACCGTAGTACAGCTGCCACAGGTCGGGGTTGTAGAGCCGAATTACCCAGAACAACCCGAACGCCGCCAGGAACACCGATTCGTGAACCAGGATGACCTTCCGGTTCGTTGCAACGAATCTCACGAATTCCTGCCAACTTTTGCCAACCATCACGACCGACACCGCCGCCACGAACCCCATCCCCACCAGAATGGGGATGGGACCAAACGCCAGCAGATGCAGGCTCGGAAGAAGCCACGCGACGTACGTGACCACAAGGAGACCCAGTACCTTCGCGAATCCGTAGCCTCTGTCGGCGAAGCTCCCGAAGACCTTCCAGGCCAGCGGCAAAGCCAGCAGCCCCAGCAACTCCAGCGTCAGCCACCAGAAGATCGTCGGAAACCGGTTCGTCAGGCCCGCGCGGTCGTACAGCTCCGACCACGTCCCGCCGAGTTGCTGAATCTGTCTCTCGGCATTGGACAGCAGCAACCCGTTGTACTGAGCCTCGGACGACTTGATCTGGAGGACGTTGTCCAGGGGGACCGCGGTCAGTAGTTGGTGGACGCGCGCGGAAGAGTAGTTAGGCATCTTCTCGAATATAAGCACCTTTGGGTGATCGTAGTTCCTGAAGATCTCCTCGGCGCTGTCGTCGTTGATCTGGATTCCGAAAAGGGTGGGGTACGACGTGAATGTCTTCACGACGCGGAATCCGAGCTGATCTGAGAATAGCAGCTTATAGAACTCGGTAGACAGTGGATAGCGCATCGGCATTCGGGGAATCGAGTCGTACACCCGATCGCTACTGAAGAAGATGTACTGGACCTTGTCCAGGTCCTGCGCAAGCTGGACCGCACGCTGCGGAGTGTCGGCAGCGTACATATCGAGGTTCAAGGCCGTATACCAGCCGGCATCTCTGCCCTTCCAGCGGGTGGGAAGGGCGTCGTCCCATGAACTCTCGTTGGCGATCGGCGTCCCGCGCGGAATATTAGCGAAGATCCACTCTGTGGCCGCGACGCGCGTCAGGGGACGCGTATAGATGCCCACGAAGGCGAAGGCGTAAAGGATAGTACCGATGGCAACCACAACCCCCAGGGCCGGAAAACCGTAGAGGGCAACCCTGGGCAAAACTCTGGGCCGGAGTCCACTCGAGACGCGAGTCCTCTCCCGTGCCCAATCAAATCCGTGAACCAGCGCCTGCGCGCCCAGAATCGCCAGAAGCGGCACGATAGGCACGAAGTAGCGCATCGTCTTCGCAAACTGGTCGCCCTCATACGCGAAGAAGAAGCCCACCCACGCTACCAGCAGCAGATAGTTCGAATCGCGGCGTCGGAACAGCTGGTACGCGCCGAACAGGAATCCGGCCCACCCGACGATTCCGAATGGCAGCCCCATTCCCCAAATCATCAGATTCCGGAGCGGGAATAGGTACGGTGTCGTGCCCGCCCACTCGATGCTCGGAGGCTGGTCCATCTCGCCGGTGATCAACTTCTGCACGTAGAACATGTCGTTCAGGAACTTCGACGAAAGCCCAATGTTGAGGAAGCCAGGTCCGGTGAACGCATACGGCTCCGCGATGCGGAACACCAGCAGCCCGACAAGCGCGGCGCCGGAGAAGCGCCCCACAACCGACATCCACTCGCCCGTCCGCTCGTTGGGGAAAGCCAGGGTGACCTCTCGCAGCTGCTTGAACGCCACCACCAGTACGATCAACGCGAATAGAGCCGCGTTGATCTTGGAAGCCATGGCGAGACCGAGCGAGGCGCCCAGCAACGGGTAGTCGTACCACCGCGGTCCCTTCCAGATCCTCACGGCAAAGAAGAAGGAAGCCATCAGGAAGAAGCCGATGAACGTATCGAAAGTGAAGAAGTGCGATTGCTGGATCTGAATCACGGAGCCGGCTGTCAGCAGCGCCGCGAGCACCGCCGTACGGCGCCCGAAGAGACGCAGGCCGGTGAGAGCAGCCAGTAGAACCGAGCCGAGATCGAATAGCGCCGAGACAACGCGCCCGACCAGGTCGATCTGATCGTACCCCTGCATGTTCAGCAACATGCCAAGCCATTTCACGAGGAAGAGAGGGAACGTGCCATAAACGAAGCTGTTGTATCCGCGGTTGTACGGGTTCAGAGGCGAGTGAGCGGTGTCGAAGAACTCGCCTAAGCTCTTTGGCCAGGCGATGGAAGTCTCGACCATGGTGATGAAGCGTTCGTCGGGGTGTAGATGCGTGTAGTCGTCCCAGTTAACGCCCGTGAGCCTCAGGACTGCGCCCACCGCCAGAATAAGCACCAGGGCGACGGGAACCGCGATTTTCCAAAGTAGATCGTGGCTTTCGCTGCCTGCGGCGGGAGAAGCCTCTGCCTCACGCTTGGCGATCTCCGCTCTTTCCCGCTTGATGTCCACAAGCAGTTGGGTGGCGCTCGAACGCCCGCCGGGATCACGCTCTGCCTCGTCTGTGGCCTGCGCAAGGTCTTCGCTCGCCGGCAGGACCACGGAAGCGGGCACGGGACATTCCTGAGTCGAGGACTCGTTCATCAGTGGCGGAGGGACTGCTAAACCTTTCTCGCGTGCCGCCATCGCAGCCATCGGGGCTTCGGGGACTCGCGGACTTCGCCTGAGCCGCAGCCACGCCGCAACGCCGACGGTCGCGAGGATGGCGGCGACAAATGCCCGCCATCCTGGCATATTGGAACCTCTTCCGCGGCCTTGCTTCGCGGTCGAAGAGCCTCTCTCGCTCATTTCTTCTCCGTCCGGTAGTCCGTCCAACCTCGCGGTCCACTCCGCTGGGGATAGCGCGCAACTAGATGAACAGGATATCGTGAGAAATCACTGGCGCACTCAGCCTCACCGTCCTTCAAGGAACAGACGGGCCGGAGGTCCCCGTCTCCTTGGTGCATGCCAGCATAATGTAAGCGCCTTCTCCCCTGACGTCTCGTTCGTAGAATCGTCCCAGCAGCGCCGTCTGCAGCCCCACCCCGGGCCAACGCGAAAAAAGAATTTATGGAGCGATCATCTTTCGTACCAGCAGCGATGGCGTTCCCCATTGCAGTCAAGATCAAAGCCGATCAATCAGCAGGACATCCCGGGCGAAGACGAACGATCCAAACCGCATTGAGTTATCGCCTTTTGGGAACAGGTTGTGCCCCATCCGGGGAAGCAGAAATCTTTGCGGGATATTATCATGGCGCATTCCTTACCAACAACTGCGCAATCTCCGTCTCTCTTGCTCAACTTGGATGAAGGTGACACTTTCTCCCCTGTTTGCCTTAGAGAACTGATACCGTACGAAGAGCGCCGACGCAAACCAACGCTTCAGGTTGAGACAGCTACTGGCCAATTGATACAATGCGCGAGACTCGACGCGGCAGTTAACTCCAGCACGGCAATCTCGAGCTGATCGGCGGGAGGTCTCTTAGCTTGTTCACCTGGATGAGCTACTACATTTCTTCCATTCCTACGCTGCTAGCTGGAATTCAAAACTGGCCAGAAGTTGTTGTCAGGGGTGCAGGGCTTCTTGGTTTCAAGCGTTGGGTAGTGACCCTGCGGGACGGGTCTCGGTTCCATGTCCGCAGTGCTATGGACGTTTGGGTCATAAAGGAAACTTACCTTGATCGACAGTATGAGCGAGAGAGCGTACGGATAGAGGACGGCTGGACGGTGCTGGACATAGGTGCAGCTCTTGGAGACTTTGCTATCAGTATTGCCCGACGGAATCAGAGTTGCCTTGTCTACGCCTTCGAACCATCTCCGGAATCGTTTGACCTGCTTCAACTCAACTTGGAGCTCAACAGGGTGCGCAATATCCGGGCCTTCCCCTACGCGATTGGCGCACGCGGAGGCACTGCATATCTCCGTACTTCGTCGAAGGAAGCTGTTCAACACAGCACTACTATTTCAGAAGACGTTGGACAGGACGCCATCGTCGTCAAGTCTGTCAGCTTGGGTGAGGTCTTCGAGCACAACGGCATCATTATCTGCGACTTCCTTAAGGCTGACTGCGAAGGCGCTGAATTCGATATACTACTTAACACCGACATCGCCGTGCTCAGAAGAGTCAAACACATCTGCATCGAGTACCACGACGGCGCGACACGGTTTTCGCACCATGATCTTGAGCGCCGCCTCAAAGACAGCGGCTTCACTGTGATATCCAAGCAAAACCCGGTTCATAGCAGCTTGGGATTTCTGTACGCCGCCAATCGAGAGCTCCTCGGCGGATCGAGCAGCGACGGCAGTTCGCAGCTACGGTCAGGAGGCTCGTCTGCGCAATGAGGTCGTCGTGAACTCTGCCTGTGAATTTGTTTGGCCGCATCTTTCCAGATTGCCGACTTTCCGTGCGCTAATCCGGTCTATCGAGCATCGCCTGCTATCTGAATATCAGCCACTCGATTCCCCTGTCCTCGATATCGGCACTGGCGACGGGCACTTCGCCAGCGTAGCATTGACTGGCCCAATCCAGGCGGGAATCGACGTGGCTTTGGCCGCTATGCAAGAGGCTCGAGAGCGCCGCATATACAGCATATTGGCGTGTTCGACCGCGACAGCTATGCCCTTCAGATCCGAGCATTTTGCGACAGTCGTCAGCAACTGCGTGGTGGAACACATACCTGATCTGGACGGAGCTCTTTCGGAAGCACATCGGGTGCTCAATTCCAGAGGGACGCTGCTTCTCACGGTGCCCACCGACTACTTGGAGAAGAACCTGTTGATCCCTCGAATGCTCGCTTCAGTCCGGCTCGGGAACCTGAGTAACCGTTATCTTGCCTGGTTTCGGCGCAGACAAGTACACTACCACCTCCTTTCGCGAGAGCAATGGGTGGCAGCTGTAGAAGAACGTGGGTTCTCCGTTACGAGGACGCGAGGGTACTTGTCCGCTCGCGCCACCAAGTTCTTCGAGCTGGGCCACTACGCGGGATGGCACAATATCCTTGCAAGAAGGACTACTGGCCGTTGGGTTCTATTCCCATGGCGTCCGCTCTTCTACCCCACTGAGCAACTACTCGCCAGTTTTGTAGAAGAACGAGAGCACCCTAATGACTCGTGCCTTCTCATCGAGGCGCACAAGTCATCCAGTTAGGCACGAGGATGTCGAAGAGCCCACGCGCTACGCCAGTGCGGGCCACTGCGACAGCTGTCGTCATACTTTGTCACAGGCAGACGAGATGAAAGTCCTAATGGTTGTTAACTACTACGAGCCTCACGTAAGTGGGCTTACCATCTACGTCGAGCGCATTGGCGAAGAGTTAGCCAGACGAGGCCACAAGGTCACGGTGATGACTTCTCGCCATGTCC
>JAJYKO010000463.1 GCA_021788565.1 Chloroflexota bacterium | reverse complement strand
GTGCAGGATGTGTGCTGGGAAATGGCCAGGCTAGCTTGCCACAGGTAGGCTGAAATGGAAGGTGCTACCCTTTCCCACCTCACTCTCGACCCAGATTCGGCCACCGTGAGCCTCGACCAGCCCTTTCGTGATGAAGAGGCCAAGCCCTAGACTGTCTTGACGGCGGCGGCTCTGTTCGGTTCGCCCGTACCGGTGGAATAGCTGCGCCAAATCCAAGGCCGCGATCCCCTCGCCATGGTCCGATACCGATGTGACCACTGACTCGCCCTGGAGAGAGACTTGTACCGTTACCTCGGTGGACGGACCCGAGTATTTTAGCGCGTTTGAGAGGAGATTAGTCACAATTCTTTCCAACCGATCAGGATCTGCTAGCACCAATGGTACCTCTCTCGCGGCTACTATTTTCACCCGCTCCACGTCAAGGATCTCAGCCAGCCGCTGTTTGACGTCCTGAACCAGAGCAGGAACGTGAATGGCCGACTTCTCTAGCTCCAGCTCACCAGTCTCCATGCGTGCGGAATCGACCAGGTTCTGTATCATCGCGTTCATCTGCCGTGCAGCCGTAAGGATGGCGTCGGCGCAGTGCCGCCGGCGCAGGTTGGCCTTACCCCGCGACAGGGCCTGGTAGAGAAACTGGCCGTGGCCGAGGACTACGGTCAGCGGGCTCCTCAAGTCGTGGGAGATAGCCTTGAGGAGGTCCTCCTGCTGTTCCTGGAGTTGACGCAGTGCCGCCACCCGAAGATTGGCCTCTTCCACTAGCTGCTCCACCTGCTTCCGCTGGCGCACCTGCGGCGTCACGTCCACTAGAGAGAGCAGCAATCCTTCGATGATACCGGTCTCCCCGGTCAGGGGCGATAACGTGAGATTGAAGTAGGTGGTCTCGCTTCCGGCTGGTCCGGAATGGGGCCATTCGACGGCCCGGTACGGCTCTCCGCTGTCTCGGACGCGCTCGAACTGTTCCTGCGTCACGCTGTCCGGGAACAGCTTGAGGTAGCTCTTGCCGATCAGCCGGTCCTCTGCGTGGCCCGAGGCCGCCACGAACACGGAATTGGCCAGAACTATATTGGAGTCCTCGTCCAGGAGAGCCAACCCCGTGGGAGCGTGCTCTATCACGGGCGCCAGTACGCTCTCGACCGTGGCCCTCCACCTCATCCTTTCTGCCTCAAGCTCCATGCGAAGCCGGACGTTCTCGGCGGCGAGGGCAGCCAGGTCCGTCTCCGTTTGTGCCACGGATTCGTTTCCGCTCTCGACAACACGGTCAGCGGACCTGTCGTGATCTTCGACGGACGGGGTAACGGCGAGTGGGTGCAACACTATTCTCTCCCGACTCGGTCTGATCGGGGTGGCGCTCGGACCCAGGCCGGGTCTATCTGTCCAATGGTCGGCTCGACAACACAAAACCACACGGACTCAGAATGTGGTGCGTCTCTCAATGAACTACAAGAAGCATGCCAGCCTGCCCAGTCTTCGCATGGTTCAGCGTTGGGGTCGCAGTGCCGCTGAGGGCTCGGGAGGACGATGGGAGGGCGAAGCTCCTGCTGAGCCGCCAGTTTGCTACCGACGTGGCGGCTCGCCGGGACGTGAGGCGAGCGAGCGCAGCCTCACGCGCCCTCCCCGTCGCTTCCGCCCGAACTGTGACATGATCCTCAAACCATCCCCAATCCTGCCGCCACCCTTCACGCGGCCTACGTCTTTCTCGAGACTCTCGGCGCGCGGTGGGTGAAGCCCGGCCCCGACGACGACGTGCCGCTGGAACTAGAGGTGCTGGAGCGGATGTTGACGGTACAGTGTTGGGGGTTTTGCGGCTTCGTGGGCTGCCCGGCCACGGGGCTCAGCAGTTTGGATGGCTACCGCCCGTGGCAGCAGAACGTAGAGTTGTGGGAAGGTCCCGTGCGGCCCGAACCGTTCACGTGGGACGAGATCCCGGGGATCGACATAAGGTGAACAACGCGGCGAATCCCCTGCACCTGGCAGAGAAGCTGGTGAAGGACGAAAAGCCGGTTCTGTACAAGGTGGCCTGGGTTGGTGGCGCGAACGTGCTCTTCGACCGGGAGAAGCTGCTGGATGTGGGCGGCTTCTCCCGGTGGGATCAGCTTCCGGCCGAGCACGCCGGCGAGGAGGTCTTGCCTCAGCTGCCCGCTTCCGCGGGCGAACCCACCCAGCCCTTGGACCGGACCTTAGACTCAGAGTCGGACCGCTTCGTAAGCATGCCCCCTAGCCACTTCTTCGGCCTGCTCACTTCGGGACAGGGCCGCCCTGCCACCACCTCCACGATGTGGGTCATGTCACGGGTTACCTGATCCTTCTGATCCGGGTCGAGTACGAAGAGAGATGTCCCCTTGGTAGCCGCGTCTACCACCTTGTGTCCGGCACTCACGACTTGCCCGGCGACCTCGGTTCTCAGCCGTTCCTGGATTCGTTCGATCCCGATTCCGAAGTTGGACCGGTTGACGATCAGGGAGGTCTTGTTGGTGTAGCCGAGAGACTCCGCGATCTGCATGAACCGGCTGCTATTCGCGATAGCTCCGATTTCCGGCGTGGTCGCCAGCAGTATCCTGTCAGCCGCGTCGAGGATCTGCAGGTTCAGTTCGTCGACCGCGGGCTGCATATCGACGATGATGTAATCGAAAAGGGTCCGGTACATCTGAAGAATGCGCGGGACGCGGGTCAGGTCCATCTTCTCCACCGATGTCACGTCCCATGGGCGCAGAAGGACGGATACTCCAGATTCGTGTTGTGCTACCGCCTTGCGGAGGGCTACTATATCCGGCTCGTCCTTCTCGCACAGATCCCAGATGCTGTTACCGTTAACTACGTTCAGGAGGATGCCAACGTCGCCGAACCACAGGTCCGCGTCTACGACCAGGGTGCGGGCCCGGAACAGCTTGACCAGCCCTACCGCTAGGTTCACGGCGATCGTCGTCTTGCCCACCCCGCCCTTCACAGAGAAAACCGCTACGATCTTCCCCATGTCCGGCTGGTCTGCCTCCTGCGTCGCTCTTACCATCGCGGGGGCCGGCACCGGCGGGGGTGCCGGCAGCCGATAGCCTGCTCGGAGCATCATGGCTTTCAGCCGGAGGACGACCTCCTCCACGCTGGCGGACTTGGAGGCATAGTCGTCCAGCAGCGACCCGTACGGGTCCTCCATCGACTGCCAGGAACCACCGTTGGGGACCAGCATGAGAGTGGGGACGGAGCGTGTGCCGTGCAGCTGCCTGTAAATCTCGAAAGACTCCTCTTGGGGCAGCTCACAGTCGAGAACGGCCACGACTCCGTCCGAATCCATAGCCTGGCGCAGGACGTCCGGGTTGCCCCCAATGGTCCTGGCGATTAACCCCTCTGCCACCAGCCTCTCCGAGAGCCTCTCGAGGCTGGGGTCACGAGTGATTATGATGGCGGAACCCGCCTCGCTCATAGTTCCTCTAGTTGCCACGACAGGTGCGGAATCTGCTTGATCTCCTGTTCTGTGCGGTTCGGGTCATGGGTTGACACCGTGAGAATCGCACCGCCGTCCGGCGATGGGCTTACTTTCGCAGACAGGACTCCGGGGATTCGGCCGGCTGCCTGCTCTATGGCTACCATGGAACCGAAGCTGAGAGGACCCCTTACCTTATAGCGGCGCACTTCGGGCGATGGCTGGGCCTCGAACCCAAATGCCGGTTCGCTTCTCTCAGGTGCGGCCTCCGCTTCGACCAGCTCTTGCTCGGGACTTACCGTCTCTTCTGCCGGCTGAGACTCCGCGGCCGCGGGTTCCTCCTGCACCGGCTCAGCCACTTCTGCATCGGCCGAACTCGTCTCCGCTGCCATCTCCGGGGCAGCCGCCTCCGCTGGCTCCTCTGCCGCTGCGCCAACTGTCTCCTGACCTGGGGAAGGGGCGTGTTCGTCTCGCCCACTGGCGGACACGACCGAGTCCAGCCGGCTCCACAGCCGAGCGACTTCTCGTGCCCTGGTTTCCTCAGCCCGCACCCGAGCTCGGATCTGCAGCAGGTCTGCCTCCGCGTTTGCCTTCTGAATGATCTCCCTGGCCTTTGCTTCTCCCTCGCGGCGGATGGCTTCCGCTTCGGCGTCGCTCTGCCGAGTAATGGCTTCGACTCGCACCTGGACGGCGTCCATCTCCCGCTGGTGCTGTTCCAGCTCTCGTTTTAGGCTCTCTACCTCCGCCCCGGCAAGCTCCGGCCAGCTGTCTTGTCTCGGCTCCTCGGACGGACCGTTGTCACCTCCAGGCTGGGCCGAGCTCGAAGACTGCCCCTCTGGATCGGCATAACTGCCGAGGTCGCGATACTCTCCCATCCCTTGTACAGGGTCGCTCTCAATCATGGTTCCCCCTTCTAGGTCCCCCCTTCTAAACAAGGTCCGCCAGATCGCCCCACTCTCGTGTACCGCCCGGGCACCAACCACATCCACACTACAGGTAATCGGCAGGAGGGTCCAGATTAAATAGTCCTAACACCGATTCCGGCACCACGGATTCTGGCTGGCGGACGCGCAAAACGCAATAGGAAGATAGTCTCTCCGTTCCTGAGGCTGATAGAGATATCCGGCCCGAATGTGCCAGGACCATGGTCCCTAGGGCGAGTATGATAGGATTGCTCGAGGTCAGCCACCCCCCCAACAGGTACAGCCGGAAACGATCTGCACGGAGGCGCACAGGTGAGAACCGACAGGCTTACCGTCTTCGACCTCTTTGACAAGCAGCGCCGTTACCTGGTCCCTCTTTACCAGCGCGGATACGTATGGAGCAGGGTGGCGCAGTGGGAGCCGCTGTGGAGGGACGTAGCCGATCTGGCAGAGCGCCCCGGCCACGACGTTCCCGGGTACCATCCCCCTCATCGGCATTTTCTCGGTGCCATAGTTCTCAACCGCATCGATACGCAGCTTCTACAGGTGCCCTGCTCCGAAGTGATAGACGGGCAGCAAAGGCTCATCACACTGCAGTTACTGCTGGCCGCCCTGCGCGACACCGTTGCCGGCGTGGTGGATCCGTTCTTGACCGGAGTGCTGGACCGGCTCACAGCGAATTCCGGCCCGACGCAGAATGGGGACGAGCGGTTCAAGGTATGGCCCACGGGGACCCTGCGGGACGATCTACGAGCACTGTTATCCGCCAGGTCCCCGGACGCTGTGCGCGACCTCTATCCACAGCGGTCCCGGCGTGCGAGGATGCACCCCCCGCGTCCAGCGCTGGTGAATGCCTATCTTTTCTTCTCGGAGGCGATCCTCGCATTCCTCCGTGGCGAGTACGATGACGTGCCGTCGGGAGATGCCGCCACCCTCGCGAAGCGGGCGGAGCGGCTGATAGACGCCGTGACCCGACAGGTGCAGATGGTCTCTATCGAACTGGACTCGGAGGACGACCCACAGGTCATCTTCGAGACCCTGAACGCGCGTGGAGCCCCGCTGG
>JAJYKO010000462.1 GCA_021788565.1 Chloroflexota bacterium | reverse complement strand
CGGCCGCATGTACGAAGTGCCGGACCTGGACGACCGCATCTCCCACATGACGGCCCGAGTCGGACTCGCGGCCCGGCTGGACGACCGGGTCGACACCTTCTCCCATGGGATGCAGCAGCGGTTGGCCATGGCCAGGGCGGTTCTGCACGACCCTGAGATACTGATGCTTGACGAGCCGGAGGGCGGGCTGGACCAGGATGGGCTGAACCTGCTGGTCGATCTGCTGACCGAACTCGAGTCGGGTAGGAGGCGTGCCGCGATTGTGGTGACCCACCACCTCGATCTGGGATTAGCCCTGAGCGACAGGGTCGCCATCCTGGTGGGTGGTCGTCTGACGTTTCAGGCGCCCTCGAAGGAGCTCGACGCGGCCAGCGTGCGTGAGTACTATTCGCGGCACACCTCGCTAGCGTACGCGAGTGCCAGGGGAGGTTCCGCGAAGTGAAGTCTTACTTCGACAAGGTGTTGGCAATAGTTGGCAAAGATGTGGCGTCCGAGCTTCGCACGCGTGAAGTGCTGAGTTCGATGTTCGTCTTTGCGGTGCTGGTGATTGTAGTCTTCAACTTCGCGTTCGAGTTGAAGGTCGAGAATAACGAAGCGGTGGCGCCCGGGGTTTTGTGGGTGGCCATCGTCTTCGCGGGGATGCTGGGGCTGAACCGCTCCTTCATCAGTGAGAAGGACCGAGGCTGCATGGAAGGGCTCCTCCTCTGCCCTGTGGACCGCAGCGCGATCTACGTAGGAAAGATGCTGGGGAACCTGCTCTTCATGCTGACCATGGAGATCATCGTGCTGCCGATCTTCGCGGCGTTCTTCAACCTGTCGGTGTTCGATCCCAAGCTGCTGCTGGTCGTACTGCTGGGAACCATCGGCTTTGCCGGGGTGGGGACTCTATTCGCCGCGGTGGCGGTTCACACGCGGACGCGGGAGGTGATGCTCCCCGTTCTGCTGCTGCCTGTGGCGGTCCCAGTGCTGGTAGCGGCCGTGAAGGCGACGGGAGAAGCGATCGCCAGTACGCCGCCCCTGACGCCCGGGCCATGGATGGGGGTTCTGGTTGGGTTCGACGTTATCTTTCTCACGGTGGCTTACATCACCTTCGAATATGTCTTCCAGGAGTAACCACGAATGAACGGAAACGGCTGGCTGCCGAAGGGTCCTCTCGGTTGGGCCGTCGCCGTGGCGATGGTCGCAGCGCTGTACATGGCATTCCTGTTCGCGCCGACCGAGGCGACGATGGGCGACGTGCAGCGGATATTCTACTTCCACATGCCGTCGGCCATGGCGGCCTTCATGGCATTCGCGGTGGTGTTCGTGGCCAGCATCCAGTGGCTGCGCACCAAGCAGTCCAAATGGGACGTTATGGCCGTGTCGGCGACCGAGGTGGGGGTGGTCTTCTGCACAATCGCCCTGATGACGGGGTCGATCTGGGCAAAGCCGATCTGGGGAACCTGGTGGGACTGGGATCCGAGGCTGACGACGACCCTGATACTGTGGTTGATCTATATCTCATACCTGATGCTTCGGACAACGGTTGAGAACCCCGCGAGGCGGGCGTCCCTGGCGGCAGTCGTCGGGATCGTGGGCTTCGTAGACGTGCCGCTGGTGTTCATGTCGATTCGCTGGTGGCGTAGTATTCACCCGGTGTTGCTGACCTCAGACGGCTTCGAGATGGCACCGGCCATGACGGCGACGCTGATGGTGTGCCTGGTGGCCTTCACGCTGCTGTTCGTCCACCTGCTGCGGCTCAGGATGGGGCTGGAGAGGCAGCGTGAGGAAGTGAATCGCCTCCGCGACCAGATCCTGTACGAGGAGTAGACGATGGGAACCTTCACTTACATATTTGCGGCCTACACCGTAATCTGGCTGATAGCGTTGATCTACAGCTACTCGATCGGCGCGCGGCAGAAGTCGCTAGAGCGTGAGATCGAGATGCTGAAGTCGGTCGTGGAAGAGAAGGAAGCGGGGGCGCAGGCGGAGGACGGCGGGGTCGGGGCTCGGGAGTCAGGCGAGACCTGGAGCGCGGCGCGCTAGCGTCGTCGTCGAGCAGACCCGTTGGGCGGAGCGCCCTGCCCCGCCGCGCTGTCTGTGCCCGAGGCGAGCAGCGGGGGACACGAGACGCTGCGCTCGCTCGCGTCACGCCCTGCTCCTCGATGTCCGGCGCCCGCACCGGGCGGCGCATCATGGCTGGCCGCGGGCACCGGTGCGGCCGCCCCTACTGGATGGTAACCGGGTGCGACGTCACAAGGGCGGCGCCCCGGCGAAGCGCCTCGCGGTTGGACGCGACGAAGCGAGCCTTGCTGGCACCGAGCGTCTCCGGGAGAGCGTCCTCGACGACATCCATCGGCAGCGCCTCTGTCGCGGCCAGAAGCGCCCCCAGCGCGACCATATTCGCCCCTCGGTCGTTCCCCAGTTCGAAGGCCACCTCGTTGGCCGGTATCTCCAGCACTCTGATGTCCGTTCGGTCCGTGCTGGACTTGACGAGGGAGCTGTTCACCACGAGGACTCCACCGGGCCTCACCATAGGAGCGTACTTGGCCAGCGAGGGCTCGTTCATCACGATGACCCCCGTGGGCCGAGTCACTATCGGTGAGCCTACCTCCTCCTCCGAGATTATGACGGCGCAGTTGGCGGTGCCCCCGCGCATCTCGGGTCCGTATGAGGGTATCCAGGCGACGTTGCGTCCGGTGGCCATCCCGGCATGGGCCAGTAAGAGGCCCGCGAAGAGGACTCCCTGGCCCCCGAACCCCGCGATGATGAATTCGTGGTCTTGCGACATGGTATTACCCTCCGCGGTAGAGCTACAGTTTGGCGGCTTCGGGGGTCAGCTTGAAGACGCCCAGCGGATAGTGCGGGATCATCTTCTCCTCCAGCCATCGCAACGCGTCCCGGGGACTGAGGCCCCAGTTGGTCGGGCAGGTAGAGAGCACCTCCACCAGGGCAAAGCCCAGCCCCTCCTTCTGACAGGCGAACGCCTTGCGGATGGATGCACCAGCACGGCGGATGGCAGCGGGATTGTGGACCGACGTCCGCGCGATGTAGACGGGGCGGTCCAGGGTTGCCAGCATCTCACTCATCCGGATCGGGCTTCCCGCTCGGGACGGCTCGCGGCCGGTCGGCGTGGATGTCGTGTGCTGACCTTCCAGTGTGGTGGGCGCCATCTGTCCGCCTGTCATGCCATAGATGGCATTGTTCACGAAGACGACGCTGATGTTCTCGCCCCGGGCCGCCGCGTGCACTATCTCCGCCGTGCCGATGGCCGCCAGGTCCCCGTCGCCTTGATAGGTGAAGACGAAGAGCTCAGGGTGGACGCGCTTTATGCCGGTGGCGACAGCGGGGGCGCGGCCGTGAGCGGCCTCGACTCCGTCGAACTCGAAGTAGTTGTAGGCGAAGACGGCGCACCCCACCGGCGCGACCAGTACGGTCTGCTGCTGCAGCCCAAGGTTGTCTATGGCCTCGGCAACCAGTCGGTGGATGATACCGTGGGTACATCCCGGGCAGTAGTGTGTGTGCGCGGTCGCGAGGGAGCGTGGCCGGCTGAAAACGAGCTGTGGGGCTGTCTCTATCATGTTACAACCTCCATTCGCGCCTGTCAGTGGCGAGCGGGCCGGCAGAGCCGCCGGCCCCTACAAGGCCGGTTAGGGCTTGGCGGCAGGGCACAAGACCCTGCCCTACGGGTTGGTCACAAAGGAGCGCAGGGCGGTGAGGACCTCCTCGGGGGACGGGACCATGCCGCCGAGGCGGCCAACGAAGCGCACCTCGGACTTCCCCGCGGCGACCCGCTCCACGTCCTCTAGCATCTGACCCTGGTTCATCTCCACCACCACGAGACCGTCCACCCGACCCGCCAGGTCCGCTACCTCTCGCTCCGGAAAAGGGAACAGGGTGATCGGCCGCAGAAGCCCAGCGGCAAGCCCCTCGGCCCGAGCCATTCTCACCGCCGTCAGGGCAACCCGCGCCGAGGTGCCGAAGGCAACTACCCCAAGCTTCGCATCCTCCAGGTAGTGTCCTTTCCAACGCACCTCTCGCTCCTTGATGCGAGTGAGCTTCTCCACCAGTGCAATGTTTCGAGCCTCTAGAACCTCCACCTCCAGCCCAATGGAGAGGATTATGTTCCTCGGTCGACCGGGGTTGTAGCCGGCCTTCCAGTCCTTGGGCGGCAGGTCAGCCGCCCTCTCGTAGTCACGAAGTACCACCGGCTCCATGGTCTGGCCCACCACACCGTCCGCCAGCACCATCACGGGGATGCGGTAGCGGTCCGCGAGGTCGAAGGCAAGGGCCATAAAGTCCATCGCCTCCTGTGCCGAAGCCGGAGCGAGCACGATTGGATGATAGACGCCGTGGCCTCCGCCCTTGGTGGCCTGGAAGTAGTCGCCCTGCGCAGGGGCCACGTTGCCCAGGCCGGGCCCGCCGCGCATCACGTTCACGATGACGGCCGGCAGTTCGCAGCCCGCCAGATAGGAGATCCCCTCCTGCTTGAGGCTGATCCCAGGGCTCGAGGAGGAGGTCATCGCGCGGGCACCGGATGCCGCGGCACCTATCACCATATTGATGGCGGCGATCTCACTTTCGGCCTGGACGAAGACCCTCCCCAGCTCGGGCATCCGCCGGGCCATGTACTCCAGCAGCTCGGTCTGTGGGGTGATGGGGTAGCCAAAGTAGGCGTCGCAGCCGGCCCTTATAGCGCCCTCCGCGAACGCCTCGTTGCCCTTCATGAGGATTCTTTCTGACATGCGCACCTCCCGTTCGGGGGTCGGGGAACCAGAGCACCTGTCAATCCTGCTTCCTTCCCCCTGATCCCCGTCCCCTGTTCTCTGGCCCCTAGCGATAGACAGCGATGGCCACTTCGGGGCAGACGAGCCCACAAACAGTGCAACCCGTGCAGCCTTTCTTGCCCGCTGGATCTTCGACCTGGTGGAACTCAGCCGGGTGGTAGCCCAGGTGGTTGATCCCGCTGGATATCGTGATCAGCTGACGCGGGCAGACCCCGGTGCACAGCTCGCATCCCTTACAGCGCCCCTGGTCGATCTCAATATATCCGCGGATCAATATCGAGCACCTCCTTGAGCAGCTATTGCCCGCGCGGTTCAAACCGCCGGCTATTGGCCTGGCGAAGTCCGCCTGCGCGGACTGCCCAACCCGCGAAGGCGGGTTTCGCTATCCGTCGAGCCGGCGAATTCATTCGCGCGGACCTCCCATCGACCGCCTGCGCTGTCCTAGCGCCGGTTCCCACGTCGCAGGGCGTATGCAAGACGCCCCTACGAGCTGGCTTTTTCGGCCGCGAGTATGGTCGCGAGCGCGATCGAGAACAGCTTTCCCTGGTGCGGGTCGGCCCGAGACGTGATCACTATCGGAACGCGGGCCCCGACGACGATCCCGGCCATCCGCCCGCCAGACAAAAATGTGATTACCTTAGCC